>NZ_JUMS01000077.1:0-377 GCF_001059415.1 Enterobacter sp. 940_PEND | reverse complement strand
GTGGCCGTGCCGTCCGCTTTCGCGTTATCGGTGGTCACCGTCAGGTTACCATCGGTGATGGTCGCCGTACTGCTGTCCGCCACAAAGGTGGTATCCACAGTCTGGCTGTTGCCGTTGACGGTAGCCGTCACTTTGCTTACACCGGATTTGGTGTTGGTCAGCGTGGTGGTGGCAATACCGTCCGCATCGGTGGTGGCAGAAGCGGTGGTGATCGTAGCGCCGTTGGTGGCGGTAAAGGTCACCGTCGCGTCTTTCACCGGGTTACCGTTGGCATCCGTTACGATGGCTTTCACCGCATCGGTGGCCGTACCGTTGGCTTTCGCGTTATCGGTGGTCACCGTCAGGTTACCGTCGCTGATGGTCGCCGTGCTGCTGTC
>NZ_JUMS01000076.1:0-224 GCF_001059415.1 Enterobacter sp. 940_PEND | reverse complement strand
AACGGCAACCTGGTTTCCGGTGTGGCAGTGACCTTTACCGCCACCAACGGTGCGACGGTGACCACCGCGTCCGCCACCACGGATGCGGACGGTATCGCCACCACCACCCTGACGAACACCAAATCCGGTGTGGCGAAAGTCACCGCCAGCATCAACGGCAACAGCCAGTCTGTAGACACCACCTTTGTGGCCGACAGCAGCACGGCGACCATCAGCGACGGTAA
>NZ_JUMS01000075.1:0-2921 GCF_001059415.1 Enterobacter sp. 940_PEND | reverse complement strand
ACACTTTCCAGGCGTGCTCCTTCAGCCACTCGGACACCTCACCATATTGTTTTGCTGCCTGACCGCTTGGGGGGCAACGGGGCGCTACTATAGGGAGTTGCGCTAACACGGTCAAGCAGATTTTCAGCTTTAGTGCCTGTTCGGTTAAGCATTAATCAGCTCCACGGTTTTTACGTCGTGGAGCAGAGGATTAACGCTGTGAATCGAGCACTTCGCTGTTTTTAACCACTTCCTGTGCTTTGCCGTAGCTTTCGATCAACAGCCGGTAAGCCGGGAAGATGTGGGTATACACCTCAGCCCACTCAGCCGCGTCCTCACGGTTCCAGGTTCGCTGGATCTCGGAGGCCACCGCCGCCGTATCCATCGGGACCACGCCGGCCTGCACCACGCGCGCCAGGGTGATCTCCTGCGCCATTTTGCTGTAGGTACCGGAGGCATCAATCACCGCAAACACCTTATACCCGTCCGCCACCGCGCTGATTGACGGGAAAGCCATGCAGACGCTGGTGATTGTGCCCGCGATAATTAACGTCTTACGCCCTGTCGCTTTCACCGCCGCCACAAACTCCGGGTTATCCCAGGCGTTGATCTCGCCTTTACGGGCAACATACTGCGCATGCGGCGCGTTGGCGTGGATCTCCGGGATAAGCGGTCCGTTCGGTCCCTGTGGGACGGACGCGGTGGTGATCACCGGGATCTTCGCCAGGGTAGCGATTTTTGCCAGTGCAGCCGCACGGGAGCGCAGTTCCGGCATTGGCATATCCCCAACGGTCTGGAACAGACCGCTCTGGTGATCGATAAGCAACATCACCGCATCGTTCACATCAATAACCGGACGTGTGCCATTAAAATTCGCAGGTGTAGACATTATCTTTTCCTTTATTACGTTCAGATCTGGCCGAAGCGGCCGGAGTTAAAATCACGAATGGCTTCGTTGATTTCGCTTTTACTGTTCATCACAAACGGGCCATAGCCCACGATGGGTTCATTCAGCGGCTCGCCGGCCATCAGCAGCACTTTGGCATCGCTGTTCGCCTCCATGTGCAGTTTGTCGCCTTCCTGGCTCAATACGACCAGCTGAGCTTCACCCGCCTGCGTTGTGCCGTTCACCGTGATGTTGCCTTCAAGCACGACCAGCGCGGTGCTCCAGCCTTCGGGCTGATTGAGCGTCAGGTGGCTTCCCTGGTTCAGCGCAATGTCCCAGACGTTGAGCGGTGAGAAGGTGTGCGCCGGTCCGGTTACAGCCTCGTAGCGACCGGCAATGACCCGCAGCGAACCGCTGTTGTCCGGTAGCGTCACGGTCGGGATCGCATCCTTCGTAATGCTCTGGTAGCCCGGAGCCGCCATCTTGTCTTTGGCCGGCAGGTTGACCCAAAGCTGCATCATTTTCAGTTCTCCGCCTTTCTGCGAGAACGCGCTGGAGTGGAACTCCTCGTGCAAAATGCCTGCACCTGCCGTCATCCACTGCACGTCGCCGGGGCCAATGACGCCGCCTTTGCCCGTAGAATCGCGATGCTCCACTTCACCGGAATAGACGATGGTGACCGTTTCAAAACCCCGGTGAGGGTGTTGGCCTACGCCGCGTTTCGCCCCATCTGCCGGAAAGGTGTACGGGCCCGCGTAGTCCAGCAGCAGGAACGGGCTCAGCGGCTCGCCGTGCGTCTGATAAGAGAACATTGAACGGACCGGGAAACCATCGCCAACCCAGTGCTGGCGGGGAGCGGTATAAACACCTGTTACGTTTTTCATGATTAACTCCTGATGTTCTGTTGATGTAATTAGCTTATATTCAGAGTTAATATCCCGGTAGATAGTGAAAATGGCATTCACTGTTCTGAAAATGGAACGATGAGGATTTATGCAGGATCTCAATGACTTCGTCTGGTTTGTGAAGGTGGTGGACTACGGTGGCTTTGCCGCGGCGGGAAGGGCGCTTGATCTGCCAAAGTCCAGGCTAAGCCGCCGGATAGCGCAGCTGGAAGAACGCCTTGGCGTGCGGCTTATCCACCGAACAACCCGACAGTTTACGGTGACCGAGGTCGGGCAGACCTTCTACCAGCACTGTAAAGCGATGATGGTAGAGGCCGAGGCCGCGGAGGAAGCCGTTGCGGCACTGCAGGCTGAACCGCGCGGTGTTGTCAGAATTACGTGCCCGATAACTCTGTTGCATGTCCACGTGGGTCCGATGCTGGCCAGATTTATGGCGCGCTACCCCGGGATCAATCTTCAGCTTGAGGCGACCAACCGGCGGGTAGACCTGGTGGGTGAGGGGGTTGATATCGCTATCCGCGTACGCCCGCGTCCGTTTGATGACAGCGACCTGGTATTAAGGGTGCTGGCTGACAGGGGTCATTGTCTGGTCGCCGGTCCGGCCTTAATTCAACGCCTGGGCGAACCCGTTGTGCCATCTGAACTCAGCGCCTGGCCCGGGTTAAGCATGAACGAGGGGAAACATATTCATAAATGGGCGCTGTCAGGTCCCGGAGGTGCCAAAGCGGAGATCCATTACCACCCCCGATTGATTACCACCGATATGCTGGCGCTACGTGAAGCTGCCATGGCCGGCATCGGCGTGGTGCAACTGCCGGTTTTGATGGTCAAGGACCAGCTGGCGTCAGGGGAACTGGTACGGGTGCTCAACGCGTGGGAACCCCGACGGGAAGTGATTCACGCGGTTTATCCTTCGCGGCGCGGCCTGCTGCCGTCGGTCAGGACGCTGGTGGATTTTCTGACCGAAGAGTATGCGCGGATGGTGGAAGAGTAATACTTCCCTCTCCCCTGGGGAGAGGGGAAGGGTGAGGGGCTCAGGCCGCACCGAGCTGCATATAGCACCAGGGGATTCTCATCCCCCCAGAGGCGTGCAACATGCGAAAAAAAAAGCCCGCATTTTCATGCGAGCTCTTCTTTAAATATGGCGGTGA
>NZ_JUMS01000074.1:0-208 GCF_001059415.1 Enterobacter sp. 940_PEND | reverse complement strand
GGTTGCATGTAGCAACAAGTAAGCCTGTCTATTTTCAGAGCAAATAGTGAACATGTCAACTGACGAACTGGCACAATATTGTCATTAACTTTTTTTAATAACAGTCCCTAGCCTACGGCTAAGATTATTTATACATTTTCGCTGACTTATATCCTAACTAAGGAAGGTGCGAATAAGCAGGTCATTTCTTCCCAAGCTGACTCGCTGA
>NZ_JUMS01000073.1:0-8884 GCF_001059415.1 Enterobacter sp. 940_PEND | reverse complement strand
TCAAAAACACCATCATACACTAAATCAGTAAGTTGGCACCATTACCCGAAAATGACTAACAGATTAAGATCGAATTTTTTAAGGTCATAGAGGTTTGCCATGTTTCGTCCTGAGGGTGCTACGTTTGCTGTGGTTATCATATAACTGGTAACAATGGTTTGAGGCTAACCATTTATAATTCTTTCGGTTAATTCTCTTAGTTTTAAATTAAAAACATCTTAATATATCACGGTGGCAGATTATTGAAATAGCGCTTCGAAAGCGATTGAGATAACTTTATTGTAGAAAAGGGAGTGAACATTTTAAATGACAATTGCCATTTATATATCGCAATAGTCTTATAATAAAAATAAATCTATAACGCTCCGGAATGATGTTCGACGCAACCTATCACAGCCATAGGCAGGAATGCCTCTCTTATGGATTGCTCAATCCCTGCGCGGGTGGTGTAATCAAAAGGCTGTTACCGCCTTGATATAAAGGGTTGTAGAGCGCAACGCAACGCCAGTTTCGGCTGGCACTGAATGTACCTGCGGGGAATTCAGGTATCAGGGCCGCCCGTTGAGGCGGCCTTTTTACTTTTAGGCTTTCCTGTAAAAGGTTCACCTTGTTGTCTTGTCGACGTTGTAAGGTTTGGCTGATTGATTTGATAAAGCATACGCATTAGCCCCGATGAATAAAGTTGGTTACCTTACATCTCAACGAAAACACGGAGGAAGTACAGATGTCTTTGATTAACACCAAAATTAAACCTTTCAAAAACCAGGCGTTCAAAAACGGTGAGTTCATCGAAGTTACCGAGAAAGATACCGAAGGCCGCTGGAGCGTCTTCTTCTTCTATCCGGCTGACTTTACCTTCGTTTGCCCGACTGAACTGGGTGACGTGGCAGACCATTACGACGAACTGCAGAAGCTGGGCGTAGACGTTTACTCTGTCTCTACCGATACCCACTTCACCCACAAAGCATGGCACAGCAGCTCTGAAACCATCGCGAAAATCAAATACGCGATGATCGGCGACCCGACTGGCGCCCTGACCCGTAACTTCGACAACATGCGTGAAGATGAAGGCCTGGCTGACCGCGCCACCTTCGTTGTTGACCCGCAGGGCATTATCCAGGCTATCGAAGTTACCGCTGAAGGTATCGGCCGTGATGCTTCTGACCTGCTGCGTAAAGTGAAAGCTGCTCAGTACGTGGCTTCTCACCCTGGCGAAGTATGCCCGGCGAAATGGAAAGAAGGCGAAGCGACGCTGGCTCCATCCCTGGACCTGGTTGGCAAGATCTAAGTCTGTAAAGCCTGGCGGCGCTGCGCTTGCACAGGCCTACAGTATCGTAGGCCGGGTAAACGAAGTGCCACCCGGCAATCAATGGGCGCACCCGCGCCCATTTCATTCCAGCACCATGATGCAAGTTGCATTCAGGCCGCCCGTATAAGGCAGCTTGCATGATGACGTCTTAAGAGAGGGAAGAACAATGCTCGACACTAACATGAAAACCCAGCTCAAGGCCTACCTTGAGAAACTGACCAAACCCGTTGAGCTGATTGCCACGCTGGACGACAGCGCCAAATCGGCAGAGATCAAGGAACTGCTGGCGGAGATCGCCGAGCTGTCGCCGAAAGTGACCTTCAAAGAAGACAACGCGCTGCCGGTCCGTAAGCCCTCTTTCCTGATTACCAACCCAGGCTCCGACCAGGGACCGCGCTTTGCCGGCTCGCCGCTGGGTCACGAATTTACCTCACTGGTGCTGGCACTGCTGTGGACCGGTGGTCATCCGTCAAAAGAAGCGCAGGCGCTGCTGGAGCAGATCCGCGATATCGACGGTGATTTCGAATTTGAAACCTATTACTCGCTCTCCTGCCACAACTGCCCGGACGTGGTGCAGGCGCTGAACCTGATGTCGGTCCTGAACCCGCGCATCAAGCACACGGCGATTGACGGCGGTACCTTCCAGAATGAAATCACCGAACGCAACGTGATGGGCGTTCCGGCGGTCTACATGAACGGCAAAGAGTTCGGCCAGGGCCGTATGACGCTGACCGAAATCGTAGCCAAAGTGGATACCGGTGCTGAAAAACGTGCGGCGGAAGAGCTGAACAAACGCGATGCTTACGACGTGCTGATCGTCGGTTCCGGTCCTGCGGGCGCGGCGGCAGCGGTGTACTCCGCGCGTAAAGGTATTCGTACCGGCCTGATGGGTGAACGCTTTGGCGGCCAGGTGCTCGATACCGTGGACATCGAAAACTACATTTCCGTGCCGAAGACCGAAGGCCAGAAGCTGGCAGGGGCGCTGAAGGCGCACGTCAGCGACTATGACGTAGACGTGATCGACAGCCAGAGCGCCAGCAAGCTGGTTCCGGCCGCGGCCGAGGGTGGTTTACACCAGATTGAAACCGCGTCAGGCGCGGTGCTGAAAGCGCGCAGCATTATCATTGCCACCGGCGCGAAATGGCGCAACATGAACGTTCCGGGCGAAGATCAGTACCGTACCAAAGGCGTGACCTACTGTCCGCACTGTGATGGCCCGCTGTTTAAAGGTAAACGCGTGGCGGTGATCGGCGGCGGTAACTCGGGCGTGGAAGCGGCTATCGACCTGGCGGGGATTGTTGAGCACGTTACCCTTCTGGAGTTCGCTCCAGAGATGAAGGCCGACCAGGTACTGCAGGATAAAGTTCGCAGCCTGAAAAACGTCGACATCGTACTGAACGCGCAGACCACGGAAGTGAAGGGCGACGGCAGCAAAGTGACCGGCCTGGAATACCGCGACCGCGTGAGCGGCGACGTGCACAGCGTTCAGCTGTCAGGGATCTTCGTGCAGATCGGTCTGCTGCCAAATACCACCTGGCTGGAAGGCGCGATTGAGCGCAACCGCATGGGCGAAATCATCATCGATGCGAAATGTGAAACCAGCGTGAAAGGCGTGTTTGCGGCGGGCGACTGCACCACCGTGCCGTACAAACAGATCATTATCGCCACGGGCGAAGGGGCGAAGGCGTCTCTGAGTTCCTTTGACTACCTGATTCGCACCAAAACCGCATAACAGAAGAAAGTAAGGCTACACCTGCAATAGCGAGAGGCCACCGAAAGGTGGCCTCTTTTTTTATCTTACGACCATCACCGGTATATGGGTGTGGCGGATCACGCTGGAGGCGTTAGATCCCAGCAGATGCGTGGTAATGGAAGGGTTGCGCGAACCGATGACCACCACATCTGCTTTCAGCTCGTTCGCCAGTTCGTTTACCGCATCGCGTACGCTGCCGAATCTGACGTGCGTTTTGATGCGAGAAGGGTCGATGCTGAAGTGGCTGACCATGGTTTGCAGGCGAGTTTCCGCTTCATGCTGCAAATGCTCCTCGAAGCGACGCACGTCGGCGGCAAAGCGGTGCAGGCTCAGGCTGGCGGAGCCCGGCAGTACGTGTAAAAGATGGATAACACCGTCCTGCTGCGCCAGGAACTCCGCATGGCGAACGGCCTTGTCGCTCAGCTCCATCTCAAAAACATCAACCGGCATAATGATTCTCTGGTACATACCCGTTTCTCCTTGTTTATAAACGCTGAACTCATTCAACCATAAAAAATAAATGGTTTCTGTAAGCGCCCCGTCAGTTTTCTTATCTCGCCAGGATAAATCTCAAAAGGCCCATATTCCGGGGCAGACCTTGAGCGGTAGCTACCCTTATACACTTACCTGGAACCTTTCGGAGGTCGCATGAAAGCACTTACGTATCACGGTCCGCACCATGTTCGCGTCGAGAATGTCCCCGATCCCATTATCGAGCAGCCCGACGATATCATTTTGCGCGTCACGGCCACGGCTATCTGCGGCTCCGATTTGCATCTCTATCGCGGAAAGATCCCGAAGGTGCAGCACGGCGACATTTTTGGCCATGAGTTTATGGGGGAGATCGTCGAGTGCGGCGCAGAGGTGAAGAATTTGCAAAAAGGCGATCGCGTGGTGATCCCCTTTGTCATTGCCTGCGGAGACTGTTTCTTCTGCCGTCTGCAGCAATACGCGGCCTGTGAGAATACCAATGTCGGGCAGGGCGCCGCGCTGAACAAAAAGCAAATTCCCGCGCCGGCCGCGCTGTTTGGCTACAGCCATCTCTACGGCGGCGTGCCGGGGGGACAGGCGGAATATGTCCGCGTGCCAAAAGGCAACGTCGGGCCGTTTAAGGTCCCGCAACTTCTTTCCGATGATAAGGCGCTGTTCCTGTCCGATATTTTGCCCACGGCCTGGCAGGCGGCAAAAAATGCGCAGATTGAAAAAGGCTCAAGCGTTGCGGTTTTCGGCGCCGGGCCGGTGGGACTACTGACTATTGCCTGCGCGCGGCTGTTAGGGGCTGAGCAGATCTTTGTTATCGATCACCACCCGTACCGTTTGCGATTTGCCGAGGCGCGTTACGGCGCAATTCCCATCAACTTTGATGATGATAACGACGCAGCGGAAAAAATCATCGAGCAAACCGCTGGCCAGCGCGGCGTTGACGCCGTGATTGATGCGGTAGGGTTCGAAGCGAAAGGCAGCACCACCGAAACGATCCTCAGCAATCTTAAAATTGAAGGCAGTAGCGGCAAAGCGCTGCGACAGTGCATTGCTGCCGTTCGACGCGGTGGCGTAGTTAGCGTACCCGGCGTGTACGCCGGGTTTATTCATGGATTTCTGTTTGGCGATGCCTTTGATAAGGGGCTGACGTTCAAGATGGGCCAGACCCACGTCCATGCCTGGCTGGGTGAACTGCTACCGCTGATCGAAAAAGGGCTGCTTACGCCGGAAGAGATCGTGACCCATTATCTTCCTCTTGCTGATGCGGAACGCGCCTATAAGGTGTTCGAAAAACGGGAGGAGGAGTGCCGGAAGGTGATTCTGGTCCCTGGCGCAGAAACGCCCGAGGCCGCAGAGCAGAAAGTTAAGGGCCTGGTGAATGCTTTCCCCGGTGGGGTTGCATGAATACTCGCCTAGCTGTGGCGTTCAAGATAAAGCACGGCCAAGACGATAATCGCCGCAATAATCAGAAAAATAAGTGTGATAGCCAGTATCTCACTCATGACCGTCCCCACGGCACCAAAACAGATTAAGCGTGGGTTAAGGGCTTTTTGCGCGATATAAGAAAATGGGGTGAATTTACGGAAAGAGGATGCGGCTGCATCCTCTGTGCAAAGCGGGTGGGCGCTTGTTCAGAAGTGGTTAACGCAGGTAATCGCCCGCGGCTTCTGGCTGGTAGAGCAACGCCAGCACTTCAAGATGGGCAGAGGCGCCGCCCGGCAATTCCCAGTGGATGGTATCGCCCGTGCGCAGGCCCAGCAGTGCGGCACCCACAGGCGCAAGAACAGAAAGCTGTGCGCTGCTGTCGGTCATCTGAGCCGGGTAAACCAGCGTTCGGGTCAGCTCTTCACCGGTGGTCAGGTTGCGGAATTTTACCTGGCTGTTCATGGTGACCACGTCATGCGGCATCGTCTCAGGCGTGCACATCTGCGCCCGGTCGAGCTCCTCATTCAGGGCGTCGGCCACGGGAAGTGAGGCAAACTCTGCTTTTTCCAGCAGCCTGTCGATACGTTCTGCGTCGAGCTCGTTGATGATAATTGTAGGTCTGGACATTTTTACTCCATGTCGTTAATGCTGCGTGTAACGCAGAAACCAATCCAAAAGAAAACCCTCGCCGTCTGGCAGCGAGGGTTTAACTCTCCCGATGATACTGGCTGAGCGCGCAAGTTTGAAGTGATGAAGGTCACATTCATGGTCCATATGAATTTTCGCTGAAATTTATTCAGTCTTCATTCCGGACGGAATACGTTACGCTGAGTGTCCTGAACCCGGGCGTGCGCGAAGCGCAATTCGCGTCAGCCCAACAACGAGAGAGAATTATGTACTTCTACCAACCGTCTCAGGGTCACGGCCTGCCGCACGATCCGCTGAACGCCATTATTGGTCCACGTCCGATCGGCTGGATCTCTTCATGCGATAAGGCCGGTCAGCTGAATCTCGCACCGTACAGCTTCTTTAACTGCTTTAACTATCGCCCGCCGATCATCGGCTTTTCCAGCAACGGCTGGAAGGACAGCGTGCGTAATATTACCGAAACAAAGGAATTTGTCTGGAACCTGGCGACGCGCGATCTCGCGCAGGCGATGAACCAAACCTCTGCGATGCTTCCCCACGATCGGGATGAATTTAGCTTTGCCGGGCTAACGCCAGCGGCGAGCCAGCTGGTTAACGCGCCCCGCGTCGCCGAAAGCCCGGTGAACTTTGAGTGCCGCCTGTCGCAGTGCATTCAGCTTACCGGTGCCGACGGCACACCGGTCGATACGTGGCTGGTGCTGGGGGAGGTGGTCGGTATCCATATTGCCGAAACGCTGCTGGAAGAGGGGATATACCAGACGGCTAAAGCGCAGCCCATCCTGCGTGCGGGTGGGCCGACGGCGTATTATGGCATCAGTGATGAAAACCGGTTTGATATGGTGCGTCCGGGCGCGGATCAGTAACCGGCTTTATCAATCACGAACTGTTTTCCGCAGTTACCCGGATGTGGCTGCGGTACAAATGACGCCGCAGAAAGCGGGTTGTTAATGGTGTCCGCCTTAAGCGAAATCTGCATCTCGGTCAGATACGCCGGATTGCCGTTGCAGGTCAGCTTGATCGCTTTGATGTTTTCTTTGCCCCAGCTTTTGGCAACGGCACTGTCAAAGTCGCTGCGATTGATGGTTTTCCCGTAATTATCGGCGAGGAATTTACCGACCGCGCTGTTTTTAACTTCCTGATTCATCCGCACCATCGTGCCGAAATAGGCATCCGGATCGAAACCAAAGCAGACGCCATGTTTGGCATATTCGTAACGTTCCAGGCAGGAATTACCGCCCGCGCCCGGCATGACATCGTTGAGCTTAGCTGCAGCAGAAAGCGAGAGTCCAGTTTCGGCGGCATCGCATTTGCGGCTGGCCTTCACTTCCGGCATGTTCGGGATAGGGCGCGTGGCGCAGCCAAAACGCATCCATCGACGCTCATCCACGCCGCGTGCGGCAATAGATTTTGGCAGGCCAGGCCATAGACCGTGGACGGTCAGAAAATCGGCTTTATTATCGCGCTCTTTTTGCAGGCGACATTCGTCAGGTTCATTGCGGTTGCGCTCGACCATGCTCTGGCAAAACCCGGTTTGCCAGGACAGAGCCAGCACATAGCGATCGAAATCGCCATACTGTGTTGCCTTCAGCGGTTCCGCCTGCGCGGAGAAGAGACAGAGAGAAAGCGCCATTGCGCCAGACGGGATGACGATATCCTTCCTGAACATATGATTTCCTGATCGAATGAGCACGATTTATTTCTGGAAGTTATTAAAGCACAAAAAGCGCCCGCAGGCGCTTTTTGGATATCCATAATTTAGCTTAGGCCGCGCCGGGTACCAGCACTTCCGTGGCGATAATCACGATAATCAGACCAACTATGACGGGCACTGAAGTGCGTTTGACGACTTCGAATGGCGAGATTTTCGCCATCCCGGCAACGGCGACGACCACACCCGACACCGGCGAAATGGTCCGGCCGAGGTTTGACGCCTGCAGCATGGGAATGGAGAGGTAGGCCGGGTTAATACCGGAGGAGTGAGCCAGTTTCGGGATCATCTCAACGAAGGCGTAGAAAGGCGCATTACCGGAACCGGTGGTCATCGCCGCCAGCATGGTGAGCACCACCAGAACCAGCATCAGGATAATACTGGCCGAGCCGAACGAGGTGGCGATAGAAATCAGGCTCTGGATAAAGCCGATCGTGCTCAGACCCTGGGCAAAAACGCCCGCAGCAACCAGCAGGATCACCACGCCAGCGAAGGCATCCGCCATACCGCGATACGCCACTTCCAGACCCGAGAAGACTTTTTGCGTGTTAAAACCGCGCACAAACTCCAGCACGGCGGCCAGCAGCATACAGATGACCAGAATGGTGATGATGTGCAGCTGTGGACCCCATTTGCCGTCAAAAATCAGCACTCCGACGATCGGGGTGAACGGCAGAATGGCATAGAACGCGGGAGCGGTCGTGGTGATTTCACTCACGTCCATCATTTCATGGCTGATGTTTTCTTTCTTATCGAGATAGCGCTGCCAGAAGAAATGTGCGATCCCCATGCCCACGATGGCAACGATCGAGATCGGTAACGTGGTTTTAAAGGCGAAGTCGATGAGTGACATCTCCGCCGCCTTTGCCGCCAGCACAACGTCGCCGGAGGTCGGGGAGAGAATAATCGCTGCCGGAGACGCACAAATTGCCGCGGCCGCGCCACGGCTGATACCGACGTTCACCATGACCGGGAACAGCGTCGCCATGAGCAGTACCCCAAGTCCGGTAGCTGACGAAACGGCCAGCGACATGAGGCAGGCGAGGAAATAGGCAGCGACCATTAGCAGATACGGCGAGTTAATGTATTGCAGGGGTTTAGAGGCAAGCTTAACGACCATGTCGTTGGCGCCGATGTGGGTCATGTAGGCTGCAAAACCGCACAGCATCATGATCATCATACCCAGATCGCCGCCGCGGCTCATGAGCAATATTTTAATATATTCAACAATATCTGTAGCAGTGTAACCGGTGCTGGTCGCGCTGGCAGGTAACACCTGGTGCCCCATTATTGCGCTGATAATCAGCAGCGTTAGACCGCCGACAAATAATACGCCCGTGGCCGAGTAGCCTTTAATGATGTAGCGTGCGACCCCGACAATGACGACGACTCCAATAAGGAGTTCGAATAACGTAAGCATGATTTCCCCTGTATCTCTGCTGCTATGGAGCACAAAAAATCAATAAAAAAAAAGAAGGATGAAAATGTGCCGAATAATTGGCCTGTTCTTGGGTAATGACTCCAACTTACTGATAGTGTTTTATGTTCAGATAATGCC
>NZ_JUMS01000072.1:0-2104 GCF_001059415.1 Enterobacter sp. 940_PEND | reverse complement strand
GCGCCTTATCCGGTAACTATCGTCTTGAGTCCAACCCGGAAAGACACGACTTAACGCCACTGGCAGCAGCCATTGGTAACTGATGATGTGCGAGAGATTTAGAGAGTACTTGAAGTGGCGGCCTGACTGCGGCTACACTGAAAGGACAGTTTTGGTGACTAGTCTCGCACAAGACAGTTACCTGGTTAAGCAGCCTGCAAGCTGGCTTAACCTTCGATAAAACCGCCCTGCAAGGCGGTTTTTTTCGTTTACAGAGCAAGAGATTACTCGTAGGTAGAGAGGATCTCAAGAAGATCCTGAACCGCCCCGGTTTTCCGGGAGAGTTTTTAGTCCGCGAACTCAGGCTGCCATAGCTCCGTTTCCGATGGAAGCATAATACGCTCTTTCGGCTTCAGCCGGGGGGATGTGACCGAGCCGTTCCAGTAGTCGGCCGCTGTTGTACCAGTCCACCCACGTCAGCGTCGCCAACTCAACCTCTGCTCGGCTTTTCCAGCTCTGTCTGTGTATCACCTCCGCTTTGTACAGGCCGTTGATGCTTTCCGCCATCGCATTGTCGTAGGAGTCGCCTGAGCTGCCCGTCGAGGCCAGTAAGCCCGCGTCCTGCAGACGTTGCATGTACGCCAGCGACACGTACTGCGAGCCCTTATCCGAGTGATGGATGGTGCCGGAAGGGCGACGGGCCCACAGCGCCTGCTCCAGCGCATCCAGCACGAACGTGGTTTCCATCGATGACGACACTCGCCAACCCACGATGCCGCCGGCAAACACATCGATGATGAACGCTACATACGCGAACCCCTGCCAAGTACTCACGTACGTGAAGTCTGCTACCCACAGCTGATTGGGACGCTCTGCCACGAACTGACGGTTTACCCGGCCGCCTGCCGCAGCTTCTTTCCTGCTGACCATGGTTCGTACTTTTTTCCCGCCGCACGCCGGTAAGCCCCATGCTTTTCATCAGTCGCGCGATGGTGCATCTGACCACGCTGAAGCTTTCCCGTTGCAGCTGGTGCCAGACCTTACGAACTCCATAGACACTGTAGTTTTCGTCGTACACGCGCTGTACCTCCAGCTTCAGCTGGTCATCACGCCGGTCACGCTGACTGCGTTTTTCCGGATGCTGACGTTGGTTCTGGTACCGGTAGTATGTCGACGGGGCGATATCCAGCTCATGGCATACCGGTCCGACTCCGTGACTTACGCGGAGGGTATCGAGCAGCGGCATCATGTTCACATGTGCATCAGCATTCCACCAAAGTATTCGGTATCGACAATCGTCGGCTATCTGAAGGGGAAAAGTGCGATAGCGATAGCCCGGCAGTTCGGCAGAGGAAAAAACTTCACTGGTGAAGTTTTCTGGGCACGAGGATATTTTGTTTCAACTGTAGGCCTGGATGAAGCCACGGTCAGGGCTTACATACGCAAGCAAGAGCGAGAAGACGAACGTTACGACCAGATGAATCTGAACGTATAACAGGCGCCTTGGGCGGCTCATGGTTTGTCGGCGCCTTTGAGGCGCTCACCCTAAAGCCTCCGGCTCTGCCGGAGGATACTTACTTCTGCCAAACTAGACGATACATAGCAAGTAAAAATAATATAATTGCTAGCAAAGATATTTTTATTATTACGGGTGCCAACTCATAGATACCTGCCCCCTGAGAGTTCAGCATAGTAAACCCACTTATCATTGTACTTGATGGGAAAATCACCATCGTTTTCACAACCCATTCAGGCATATTAAATGTAGGAAACGAGGCTCCTGACGCATAAAAAATAACCATCGAGGTAGCCGATAGGATCTGCATTGGACGGTTGATGTTATCCAGAAAACTACCAATCAACATCCCCATTGAACTTACTGCCGCAGAAAAAAGAACAATCAACAAAACCTGTAAAAACATACTTCCTTCATTGGGATACCCTTGCAAATAATAAACCCAACCAAACACAAAAACCGCTCCAAAAAAACCAACCATAAACAACCCAAAAAACGTCCCGATAAACTGAGATGAATTAATTTTTGTTAAACCGATACTATTACGCAATGCAATAAGCAGGTAATGGTGCCAACTTACTGATTTAGTGTATGATGGTGTTTTTGAGG
>NZ_JUMS01000071.1:0-1168 GCF_001059415.1 Enterobacter sp. 940_PEND | reverse complement strand
CAATGCCTTTATCACTGGTTTGCATTCTTCATCCCCGTCAGGCGTTCCCATAAGTACGTCAGTGCCACGGAGCCCATAGCTCGACTGACACCTACCGCCTTTTGAAATTGTGTTTGGTTCACGTCGTGCTCTCTCCCGTAATACGAGCAATATTGCCGCCCGCACGCCAGACGGCCACGCAGACAACAACGTTAATGAGGATTTCGCCGTAATCGACCTGCACATAATCGCCGTGCCAGATGCGAAAAGCCGTGTATGCAGGAGCCAGAATCAGCCCATAGGCCAGAAACTCCATTACCCGGCGGCGCCGCATACTGCGCTTACGGAAAAACATCAGGCGGAACGAAATCATGATGCAGGCCAGTGCATTAAGGTGAAGCAACAGCCATGGAAAGTTCAGCAACAGCCACGTCATTCTTCCCCCTTCACGCCGGGCAGATTGCCTGTTTTTGAGCGGGCAAGAATGCGCAGCAGAATTGTCACGGAAACCGTTGAAGCCGCCAGTGCACCAATCGCGGGCGATACCTGGATGGTGACTGGCGGGCTAAGCTGATTCAGTCCGGCGTTGATAAGGGCGGCGATAATCTCTGAAGCAGTACCGGCGCAGTAAATGCCACCGATAAAGGAAATGAGCGCAAAAAGAATCTGCTTCCAGATTTTATGGTCCTCTGAACTGAGGATATACAGCGCCGCTCCTGCGAGGGAGCAGACCATCACTGCTGGCGTAGCCTCTGGAAAAAGCGTGGCGAAAGTGATTCCGGTTGTACCAGCAGCCACGCCCGCCGTTACCGTTGCAGTTATTGGTTCTGCGGACATTTAGCCCCCTCTTATTGCTGTGGATCCTCTCAGAAAAATTGAGGGGAAATAAAAAAGGCCACCGGATGGCAGCCTTAGAAATGAAAAAGCCCCACCAAAGCGAGGCTGTTTGAATTAGAGGCACCTCATCCAACAAACCACCCGAGGTTAATTGGATTTTGACGAGATGCTTTTGGATGAGCGCTGAAACCAAAGGCCAGTATTTTCACACAGCAATTTTGCGAAAAGCAGCGCCCATTCAAAACTGGGTCGCTTTTCA
Source organism: Enterobacter sp. 940_PEND (assembly GCF_001059415.1). Classification (NCBI taxonomy): domain Bacteria; kingdom Pseudomonadati; phylum Pseudomonadota; class Gammaproteobacteria; order Enterobacterales; family Enterobacteriaceae; genus Enterobacter; species Enterobacter sp. 940_PEND. Next base: position 93 of record NZ_JUMS01000071.1, on the reverse strand, counting down.
GTCACTCCGGGAAACCCATCATCGCAGACCGAAAAGCTTTAACTGGAGCGGGCAGCGGGAATCGAACCCGCATCATCAGCTTGGAAGGCTGAG
>NZ_JUMS01000070.1:0-2799 GCF_001059415.1 Enterobacter sp. 940_PEND | reverse complement strand
CCCCAGGCGCCTGACCATACTGACGCTTAAAGCTGCGGTTGAAGGACTGCCGGGAGTCAAAGCCCAGCGAGAGCGGTGATTGATACCCTTAAAATTTAGGGCAGCGTTGTCATTCTGGAAGGCGCCTCGCAAACCGCAAAGTAACCTTATGAAATTCAGCGTTATGTCTTTTCCTCAACGGGTCGCGGTCGTAAAGTGCCTGCGTTGCGGCACATCCGCAATCGGGCGTAGGAACCCGCATCTACAGAGCGATATTTATATGTCGCGACAGCGCCGATCTCGTTAAAATTGCGGTGGCGCTGACGGAGCAGCCGCAAGGCTGGCCGTTTTCTCTGTGGGCGGTATTCCTACCTCTGTCAGCGCTACCCCCTCGAGCGTAGGAACTCATCGGGTGATTCACCCAATTTATACACTGAGGATGCCTTACGATGGCGACTATCCCAACCCTGACTTACCTTCCATCTGACGAAAACGTCATTCTGCAACGTATCTCCCGACCGCTTCCGGCTGATGCCGATCTTTTTGTCGTCGCCGACAACTGCGCCGCGCTGGTGAGCGTGCTGGTCGAAACCGATGATGTCGCGAGGCGTACTGCGCTGTGCGAGCGTCTCCTTCAGGCTCTGCGCAGGCTGCGTGAACTCTGTGATGTCGATCTTCCGCCATACCTGATTGAACAGTTGATCATGGGTGAGAAAACCAACTCCTGCGTGCCCGACTGCTGGCAGGACACCTTAACGCAGGTGGACTATGTTCTGGCGCTGACGCAAGCCGTTATGGGGGGAACGCTACCCGCTCACGTAGCGAAAGAGCTGACGGGCCTGCTGCACGATATGGTGTGGCTGCTGGCTGAGTTTGTGAAGGAGCCGCGCATTACTGCGCATTAAGGGGCTGGCGTGGAGGGGCGGCAGCGCCCCTTTGAAGCCGTGATTAACGCGATCGGTTCCCGGTATCCAGAAGCGACGTGCCGTAGGAGTTGTCGATAGTACAAAGCCAGCGACCGTCGCTTTCCAGCCGAAAAACATAGGTCGCGCGGCGCGACATTTCCGTTATTCCACCCTGACCATCAGGAAAACGCAGAACGGTTTCCATGATAACGAGGGCATTGTCACCGCCTTCGATCACCTGCATCTCTCCTTGTTCCACAATCAATTGGTCCTGGAAATAATCCGAGATGGCAATAAACGCGTTGCGGATGTTTTCTTTGCCTTTAACCGTCATGCCGGGCTTGACCACCAGAGCCGCGTCGTCGGCGTAGTACTCCATCAGGGCGTCATAGTTTTGGGTCGTGATGGCGCGATCGCAGGATTCGATGATCTGGCGTAGCGGATGTGGGGTCATGCGAGTTTCCTTGTTAAGGGCTAAACAGGTATTAACGTAACAGTCTGGCGTGTTTGTATAGCTACCAGGTCTTATGGATGGTGCTGTGGGTTTGAAGTGGAGGCGCTAAGTAACGTTACGTTTGCAATGAGTGGGACGCAAACATAGCTAACACATTCCGCAGATATCACGGCGATAATTGTTCAGTTGCCTAAAAATAGACCAGCACTAATGGCAGAGTTTACCGGAGGATTTAGTTTAAGCTGGAAAATTTCTCTAAAGTTTTTCGCGGAATAGCCGTTCAGTTAATGAGAACTTTGGTCAACAGATATTGTGGTCAAATAAAGTGTAGCATCTTGTAGTTAATTATATTTTTTAGTTGCTATAAATAAAATTTATTTTATTTAATTAGGGGTAGTGATGATTAAAATCTTAGGGTTTATATTCGTAATGCTTACTGCCGGGTGTTCAACGCCAGGGAAGCCGGCGTTCTATTATACCTGGACACAATATAAAACTGGTGTTGAAGTGATGCTGGATAATGAACCCCAGTATAAAGATGGTTTTGATGGAATTCTCCGCCTCGACGATAAAGGTGAATACGCAGTAATGACCGTTTACTACGGTGGGGATTTGTCTGGTCATTTTGGTTACGTCACCAAGGCCAGCCTCGAACATTGGATAACTTTGTACACTAACTTTTTAAAATGGGATCCGACAAAACCAGCACAGACGACGAAATTCAATATTCCGGATAATCTCTCGTGGACTCATAAAAGCTACGATGTTGAGTATCAATTTATGAACGGCAAAAAACTATTTATCATAAGGAAGCACGGTAATGGTAACTGGTTTGTAGACTTCTCAGTGCTCTCGATGGATGAAGCCAATATAACGAAATTGAATGAAGTCTATATCGAATTGAGAGAGAGGCTGAAATAGCCCGTGAAGTATTACTCTACAAGCCTCCGTTGGGAGGCTTTTTTCTTTCTGGCAGAATAAATCAGGCCGCTTTCACAGCCCTGATTTTTTTCGTGTCAGCCGCATCGGATTCAGTTTTATCCGCTGCAGCTGGGGCATTGAGATCGGGAAGCTTGCTGGTACGCAGAATATGCTGCACGGTCTCTTTCTGCTCGGCGAGATACAGGCCAAGATTTTCAGCCTGCGTTTCATCCATCTGCATTCCGCTTTGCAACAGCCAGTCGGTGAACGCATCTGCCATATCGAGCAGCTTGTCGTGAGCGTCAGCCTCTTTCTTACTGGCAAATGTCATTTTCTCTTCACCTTTTCTTACGACAACAAATTTTGTTTCAACAGCCATCGTGCACCTCGCTATACTGTATTTATATACAGTATAGCAGCAACAGATCGACGTTGCAGCAAAATATGCATTACTGGCGAAGCTGCTGTGTTTCCGGGCCACCCATACTCCGCCGCCATGCCCCAGGCGCCTGACCATACTGACGCTTAAAGCTGCGGTTG
>NZ_JUMS01000069.1:0-17385 GCF_001059415.1 Enterobacter sp. 940_PEND | reverse complement strand
TTAGCAGCCTGAGCTTTCTGTTCTACAGCCGGTTTGGTCGCTTTTTTGTGGTGCTTTTTAGCAGCCTGAGCTTTCTGCTCTACAGCCGGTTTAGCGGCTTTATGATGTTTCTTGTGATGGACAGTTTTTGCTGGCGCCGCGGTGGTCGTTGCTGCAGGTGCCGCAGCAGCCGGTGCAGCAGTGGTTTCAGCAGCGAACGCAGCAGAAGACAGACCCATAGCAGCGGCAACAACCAGAGCTAATACTTTTTTCATGTTCATACCCTCGAATTTGGTTTTTCATTTAACCCCACTGCGGGGCCGTTGAAATAACTATATCCCTGTAAATTCGGGGTTTCCGTGAGTGATTGGTATCGGCGTGTAACCATATGTACATTGCCGGGGTCCTGCACAGACGGCTCCCTCTCCCATGAGGGGGTACGGGCTGGGGTGAGGGGGAACATACGGTTCTTTTACTGGAGCTCCCTCACCCAGGCTAAACAGATTACAAATAGCGCGAGGTCAGATGTTCGCGGAAGTAACGGATATTCAGATCTTCGCCCGTCGCCTGGGTGATTAATTGCGACGTGCTGAAGCGGCTGCCGTGCTGCCAGATGTTCTGACGCAGCCATTCAAAGAGTGCGGAAAAATCGCCTTCGGCGATGGAGGCCTGCAGACCCGGCAGTGCGGTTCTGGCGGCATGGAACAGCTGCGCTGCGTACATAGCGCCAAGCGTGTATGACGGGAAGTAACCAAAACCGCCGTCGGTCCAGTGGATATCCTGCATACAGCCGTTGCGGTAGTTGTCTTTGGTGGATAATCCGAGCCAGGCCTGCATTTTCTCATCCCACAGGGCGGGAATATCGTCCACCTCTATCTCGCCGTTGATCAGCGCGCGCTCAATCTCATAGCGCAGCACCACGTGTGCCGGGTAGCTCACTTCGTCCGCATCGACGCGGATATAGCCAGGTTTCACGCGTTGGTTCCAGGCAATAAAGTTCTCTTCGCTAAACGCCGCCTGGCTGCCAAAGCGGGCGTGTACCGCAGGGAGGAGATGCCTGAGGAAAGCTTCACTGCGCCCCAGCTGCATTTCAAAGAACAGGCTCTGTGACTCATGGATCGCGGTTGAGCGCGCCAGGGCAATCGGCTGTCCTGCCCACGCGCGCGGCAGGTTTTGTTCGTAGCGGGCGTGTCCGGTTTCGTGGATCACGCCAAACAGCGCGCTGAGCAGCTCATCTTCGTCATAGCGCGTGGTGATGCGCACGTCTTCCGGGACGCCGCCGCAGAACGGGTGCGCGCTCACGTCCAGGCGACCGCCGTTAAAATCGAAGCCAAGCATCTTCATGGCTTCCAGGCCCAGCTCACGCTGTGTGGCCGTCGGGAAGGGGCCCTGCGGGGGAATAAACGACCGTTGAGCCTGTTTTTCCACCACGTTTGCCAGCAGGTCCGGTAGCCAGGACTTCATATCGCCGAAAAGAACGTCCAGACGCGCGCTGGTCATGTCGGGCTCAAAAATATCCAGCAGCGCGTCGTACGGCGTACAGCCTTTGGCTTCAGACCGCAGGCGAGCCTCTTCGCGGCTGAGTTTTACCACCTCTTTCAGGTTGGCGGAAAAACCCTGCCAGTCGTTGGCGGGACGCTGAGTACGCCAGGCGTGTTCACACTTGCTGCCCGCCAGGGATTTGGCTTCCACCAGCGATTCCGGCAGCAGAGTGGCCTGCTGGTAGTGGCGCGTCATTTCGCGCAGGTTGGCCTGTTCGACATCATTCAGATCTTCACCTGCCGCCGCCGCTAACAGGTCGCCGACTTTTTTATCGGTCAGGATCTGGTGTTGCAGGACGCTCATCTCCGCCAGCGCCTCGCCGCGCGCGGCGCTGCCGCCCGGCGGCATCATGGTGAACATGTCCCAGCTGGCGATGGAGGAGAGGTGAGAGAAGCGGGAGAGACGCTGGAAGGTGCGGGTGAGTTGTTGGTAGTTATTGTTTTTCATGAAGTCCTCGTGTCTGAATCAGCCGATGACAAAAATTAGCATCGGCTTGATTTAAACACGAAGGCGCTGGAATGTTAATGCAGACGTTTATGCAAACTGGTGCCCACCAGCAGCGCCGCGCACAGCATCAGTGCGATAAACCCGCCCACGCCGTTCCAGCCGTAGTAATGCCAGAACACGCCGCCGAGGGTCCCGGCGATGCTGGAACCCAGGTAATAGCTAAACAGATACAGCGATGATGCCTGTCCTTTGGCGCGACGCGCGCGCGGGCCAATCCAGCTGCTGGCGACCGAGTGGGCGGCGAAGAACCCGGCGGAGAAGAGCAGCATTCCGGCAAAGATGAACCACAGCGAAGATAATAGCGTCAGCAGCAGGCCGAGTAACATCACGCCCGTGAATACCAGCAGTACCGGCCCGCGGCCATAGCGTGCGGTCATCGCCCCGGCTTTCGGCGAGCTCCACGTGCCGGTGAGATAGGCCACAGAAAGCAAACCGACAACGGCCTGATTCAGATGCCACGGCGAGAGCATCAGGCGGTAGCCAATATAGTTAAACAGCGTGACGAAGGCGCCCATCAGCAGGAACCCCATCAGAAACAGGCGCGGCAAACCTTTGTCGCGCCAGTGCAGGCGGAAGTTGATAAACAGCGTTTTCGGGCGCAGCGATGTCGGCCGGAAATGACGCGATTCCGGCAGAATTTTCCAGAACATCAGGGCCGATGCCAGCGCAAAACATCCGATTACCGCCAGCGCAATACGCCAGTTAAAGAAGTCCGTAAACACCCCGCTCAGCAGGCGGCCGCTCATTCCGCCAATCGAGTTCCCGCTGATATAAAGCCCCATAGAGAAAGCAACAAAGCTCGGGTGGATCTCCTCGCTGAGGTAGGTCATCCCGACCGCCGCCACGCCGCTGAGCGAGAGCCCAATCAGCGCGCGCATTACCAGAATGCCGTGCCAACTGGTCATCATGGTCGAGAGTAACGTACAGACCGACGCCAGCATCAGCGCGGTCACCATCACCGGTTTACGGCCAATGGCGTCGGACAGCGGCCCGGTAAAGAGCAGCCCAATCGCCAGCATGCCGGTAGAAATAGAGAGTGAAACGCTGCTGCTGGCAGGCGATACGCCAAACTCATGAGAGAGAACGGGCAGGATCGGCTGAACGCAATAGAGCAGGGCGAAAGTGGCCAGACCGGCGGAAAAGAGCGCCAGCGTGACGCGCATAAATTGGGGGGTACCACGTTTAATGAACTGGACCGGCTGCGGTGCTGCGGGTAAATCATTGATATCTCTTGCCGGATCGATATCAATAGTCGTTGTACGGCTCACACTGTTTCCTTGCTTAAACATCCCCGTGATTTCTGGTGACGGGTATGACCACATGTTCAGGGTAGGAAAATGTAAATATTCTGTCTAATATATTAATAATCTCAAATGATACTTTAAAAATATGAATATCGAGCTGCGTCATCTACGCTACTTTGTCGCCGTCGCCGAGGAGCTGCATTTTGGCCGCGCGGCGGCACGGCTGAATATCTCTCAGCCACCGTTAAGCCAGCAGATTCAGATCCTGGAACAGCAGGTCGGGGCGCGCCTTCTGGCCCGCACCAACCGCAGCGTGAGCCTGACGGCGGCGGGTAAGCAGTTCCTGATCGACAGCCGACAAATTCTGAGCATGGTCGATGACGCCGCCGCCCGTGCAGAACGGCTCTATCTCGGAGAAGCCGGAGAGCTGCGAATCGGGTTTACCTCGTCCGCGCCGTTCATCAGCGCCGTCTCGGAGACCCTTTCGTCATTCCGTCGCCACTTTCCGGATGTTCATATTCAGACGCGCGAAATCAATACCCGCGAGCAGATTGCGCCGCTGAATGAGGGTTCGCTGGATCTGGGGCTGATGCGTAACACCCAGCTGCCGGACTCGCTGGCGTGGGAGGTGATCCTGCGCGAGCCGCTGATGGCCATGATCCCGCACGATCACCCGCTGGCGTCGCGTCCGGCGGTCTCGCTGGCAGAGCTGGCAAAAGAGCCGTTTGTCTTTTTTGACCCGCAGGTCGGGACGGGCCTGTATGACGATATCCTGGGGCTGATGCGCCGCTACGATCTTGCCCCGGTCATCACCCAGGAGGTAGGGGAAGCGATGACCATTATCGGCCTGGTCGCGGCCGGTCTGGGCGTGTCTATTCTTCCGGCCTCCTTTAAGCGGGTGCAGCTGCGCGAAATGCGCTGGGTGACCATTGCCGAAGAGGATGCCGTTTCCGAAATGTGGCTGGTGTGGTCAAAACATCGTGAACAGAGCCATGCCGCACAGCGCTTCAAACAGCAGCTAATGAGCGCCTCTGCCGGGCGGCATTTTCACGGAAAAGAGGGTAAAAATGTGCGGTAAATCACATGGCTAAGTAAATATTTGACGACGGCCATCGAAGTGCTTCACCATAGCAAACAGTTTATTTCGAAGCTCGAAAATAAGGGAGTACGAGGTGGTTGCTGATAGTCAGCCAGGGCATATCGATCAGATTAAGCAGACCAACGCTGGCGCGGTGTATCGCCTGATTGATCAGCTTGGTCCGGTTTCGCGTATCGATCTTTCGCGCCTGGCACAACTGGCACCTGCCAGTATCACCAAGATTGTCCGCGAGATGCTGGAAGCGCACCTGGTTCAGGAGACGGAAATTCAGGAGCCGGGCAGCCGTGGCCGTCCGGCAGTCGGGCTGGTGGTTGAAACGGAAGCCTGGCACTACCTGTCACTGCGCATCAGCCGGGGGGAGATCTTCCTTGCGCTGCGCGACCTGAGCAGCAAGCTGGTGGTGGAAGACCGGCTTGAACTGCCGCTCAACGCGGAGGAACCGCTCCTCGACGCGATTGTCTCGCATATCGATCACTTCTTTATCCGCCATCAGCAGCGGCTTGAACGCTTAACGGCGATTGCCATCACCATGCCGGGAATTATTGATACCGAAAATGGTATTGTTCACCGCATGCCGTTTTACGACGATGTTAAAGAGATGCCGCTGGGTGAGGTGCTGAAAAATCATACCGGCGTGCCGGTCTATATTCAGCATGACATCAGCGCCTGGACGATGGCGGAGGCGCTGTTTGGCGCGTCGCGCGGCGCGCGGGATGTGATTCAGGTGGTCATCGACCATAACGTTGGGGCGGGCGTGATTACCGACGGACGTCTTCTCCACGCCGGGAGCAGTAGCCTGGTGGAAATTGGCCACACCCAGGTCGATCCGTACGGCAAGCGCTGCTACTGCGGGAACCACGGCTGTCTGGAGACCATTGCCAGCGTGGAAAGCGTGCTTGAGCTGGCGCAGGTCAGGCTCAGCCAGTCCATGAGCTCCTCGCTGCACGGACAACCCTTAACGGTGGATTCCCTCTGCGCCGCCGCGCGCCAGGGCGATCTGCTGGCGAAGGACATTATTACCGGCGTGGGTAATAACGTTGGCCGCATTCTGGCCATTATGGTGAACCTCTTCAATCCACAAAAAATCCTGATTGGCTCACCGCTGAGCCAGGCGGCGGAGATCCTCTTCCCGGCAATCTCGGCCTGTATCCATCAGCAGTCGCTTCCCGCCTACAGCAAAAATATTGCGGTAGAAAGCACACAGTTTTCCAACCAGGGAACCATGGCCGGCGCGGCGCTGGTCAAAGATGCCATGTATAACGGCTCGCTGTTGATCCGCCTGTTGCAGGGTTAACTCTTTTCCGCTGATGTAAGAAAAATTGCGCTATCTCAAGCCGGGTAGCGCATGCATCCCGTAGACTTCCTCCACTGAATTATTTACCTGGTTTATATTTTCGAAGCATACCCAAGAGGTGGAGTGAGTCATGCTTAAGCGTTTCTTTGTTACTGGTACAGATACCTCTGTCGGCAAGACCGTCGTATCCCGCGCATTGCTGCAGGCGCTGGCAGCAAGCGGTAAACGCGTGGCAGGGTACAAACCGGTCGCAAAAGGCAGTAAAGAGACGCCAGAGGGATTGCGTAATAAAGACGCCCTGGTGCTACAAAGCGTCTCGTCGCTGGAACTGCCTTATCACGCGGTCAATCCCATTGCGTTAAGCGAAGAGGAGAGCAGCGTAGCGCACAGCGGCCTGATTAATTATCCCCTGTTGTCCGACGGACTGGCGAACCTGAGCGAGAAGGTTGATCACGTGGTGGTGGAAGGGACGGGCGGCTGGCGCAGCCTGATGAACGACCTGCGCCCGCTTTCTGAATGGGTCGTGCAGGAGCAGCTTCCGGTGGTGATGGTGGTGGGTATCCAGGAAGGGTGCATCAACCACGCGCTGCTGACGGCCCAGGCGATTGCCAATGACGGCCTGCCGCTGATTGGCTGGGTGGCAAATCGCATCAACCCGGGCCTGGCGCACTACGCGGAGATTATCGACGTGCTGAGCAAAAAACTGCCCGGACCGCTGGTGGGTGAACTGCCTTATCTGCCGCGCGCCGAGCAGCGCGAGCTAGCGCAGTACATCGATCTCTCTGCCCTCGGTGGCGTGTTGACCGTAGACCGAGTCGTGGCGTAACGTCCGCGACAGCACGGACGCGACCACGCAGGCGACCAGCAGGCCGGGCAGTAAAAGATATTGCCCGGTCATTTCACAGACCATCAGCGCCGACATAATGGGCGCATGCGTGGTCGCGGCAAGTAGCGTTGCCATCCCCGCCAGCCCCAGCAGAATCGCCGTCTCAGAACCCGGTAGCCACAGCGCGAACAGCTGCGCAAACAGCATCCCTGTTGCCATCCCGACAAACAGCGTAGGTGTAAACACCCCTCCGGGCGCGCCCGATCCGCTGCTCGCCAGCACTGCCAGCAGCTTACAGATGAACACCCCGGCAATGACCGTCAGCAGCGGCGGAGCGAGCAGAAAAGCCTGAACCACGCTGTAGCCATTCCCCCACACCTTCGGCGTGAGGAGAGACAGCAGCCCGACGATCGCACCGCCCAGCGCCAGCTGCCACGGCGGCGAAAGCTTGAGGCGCAGGAAAAGCCCGTGGCTGAAGTCCATCAGCCACATCAGCAGCGGTCCGCAGAGGCCCGCCAGCAGGCCCATCGCGACGAGAAGAGCATAATCGGCCGCGGTGAGGATGCCGCTCAGATGGACCGCGTAGAGCGTACCCGTGCCCGGAGCCAGGAGCTGCGTCGTAAGCAGCGCCACCACCGCCGCAATCACCACGGGGCCGAGCGAGGCCAGCATCAGCGTGCCAAACAGAATTTCCGCGATGAACAGGCTTCCGGCAAGAGGGGCGTGATAGGCGCTGGCCATCCCGGCGGCGGCACCGCAGGCAATCCATAATTTCCATTCGGATTTCGGCGTAAAGCGCCGGGCGAAAAGGGAGGCGGCGAGGGCGGCAAGCAGGATCATCGCCCCTTCACGCCCGATGGCGCTTCCGCTGGCAACGACCAGCAGCGAGGCAAGGGATTTCACAAGGCTGGCGCCGTAGTCAAACTGGCCGTCTCCGGTCTCCAGCGCCTCCATGTAATCGGTAGGGGCATGAGGCCGCTGCGCGGTCAGACGCTGCCATCCCCATAGCAGCAGTCCGGCGGCCAGCCCGCCCAGCGCTGGCGTCAATGCGCGCCGCCAGGGCGAGAGCGACGCGGCGGCATTCACCAGGCTGCCGCTGTCGTTGCTGAGAAGCAGCCACTCCAGCAGGTACATGCTGTGGCGGAATACCGCAACGGCCAGCGCGGCCAGCCCGCCGGTTACGGTGGCAATCAGCAGTCGGCGAAACATCGCGCGGATGTCGGGGTAGGTATGAAGACGTTGCATGGGGTGCGTTTTAACGGGGACGATACGATATTGTGGCGGGAAATCGCAGGGTTAGCAAAAGGTCTGCGTGCGAAAAGGCCGGGCGATGCCCGGCCAGAAAGGTTAGCTGTCGCTATGAATATTCAGCGCCCGGCGCGTGCGTCCGGAGCTCAGGTACTCGGCAATATAGTCCTGCGAAATCTCGCCGTTGTAACGACCGTCCTCATCCACGATCGGCATCCAGCTGGTATTACTCTCATACAGACGTGAAAGCACCACGCGCAGGTTGTCTTCCGCTTTGCCGGTCATGCGGAACGGATGCAGGATGTCGGCGCAGGTACCGCTCGCGTTACGCGCTTCGCGACGCTTCACAAAACCCAGCGGTTTGCCGTGCTCGTCGACCACCGTCACGGCACGAATGTCGTTATCATCCATGGTCGCAAAGGCTTCGGGAAGCGGAGTAGAGCCCCGCACCGTAATGGTCGGCTGCTGGTCGGTGACGTCGCCCGCCGATACCAGCAGCAGACGCTTCAGCGTCCGGTCCTGGCCGACAAACGAGCCGACAAACTCATTCGCCGGTTTCGCCAGCAGTTCATCCGGGCTGGCGCACTGCACGATTTTCCCCTGACGGAACACCGCAATACGGTCGCCGAGCTTCAGGGCTTCGTCGATATCGTGGCTCACCAGCATGACGGTTTTTTTCAGCTTGCGCTGCATCTCCAGGAACTGGTTCTGGATCACCTCGCGGTTGATCGGGTCCACCGCGCCGAAGGGTTCATCCATCAGCAGCACCGGAGGATCAGCAGCCAGGGCGCGGATCACGCCGATACGCTGCTGCTGGCCGCCCGACATCTCGCGCGGGTAGCGGTTGAGAAACTTATGCGGGTCCATCGCCACCATATCCATCAGCTCTTCGGCGCGGGTTTTGCAGCGCGCTTTATCCCAGCCAAGCATGCGCGGCACGACGGTGATGTTCTCTTCGATTGTCATATTCGGAAACAGGCCAATCTGCTGGATCACGTAGCCGATATTGCGGCGCAGGGTGACGGTGTCCATCCCGCTGGTGTCTTCACCGTTGATCAGGATCGTCCCGCTGCTTGGGGTAATGAGGCGGTTAATCATCTTCAGGGTGGTGGTCTTTCCGCAGCCGGACGGGCCGAGCAGGACACACATTTCCCCTTCGGGTACGGTCAGGTTAACGTTGTCGACGGCTTTAAAGGTCTGGCCGCGCTTCTGTGAAAATTGTTTGGTGAGGTTTTCCAGTTTTATCATTATCGAATCCCCTTTGGAGTCAGAACCACCTGCAGACGGTGCAGCAGCCAGTCGAGCACAATCGCTAAAAGACAAATCATCAGCGCGCCCGCAATCAACATGCGAATATCGCTTCCGCCAATGCCGTTGAGCAGCAGCAGGCCCAGTCCGCCCGCGCCGATCACGGCGGCAATCGCCATCACGCCGATATTCATCACCACGGCGGTGCGGATGCCGCCGAAAATCACCGGCAGTGCCATCGGGATCTCAACCCAGCGCAGCCGCTGCCAGAAGGTCATGCCGATACCGCGTCCGGCTTCACGCAGGCCCGGCGGCAGGCTGTCGAGCGCCGTATGGGTGTTACGCACAATCGGCAGCAACGAGTAGAGAAACACCGCCGTAATCGCGGGCAGGGCGCCAATTCCCTGACCGATCAGCGAAAACAGAGGGATCATCAGCCCAAACAGTGCGATGGACGGAATGGTCAGCACGATGGTGGCTATCCCCAGCACCGGCGTCGCCAGCCACCTGTGGCGGACAATCAGAATCCCCAGCGGTACGCCGATGATGATGGCTAAACCTACGGCCAGCGCCACCAGCCACAGATGCTGAAGGGTGAGGGTTAAGAGGTAATCCCAGTTGTCCAGAATGTAGTGAATCGTCTCCATAGCGCCTCCTACAGCAGCTGTTTGCTACGCAGGAAATCGCGGGCGACCTGCTGCGGTGACTGATGGTCGATATCCACCTTCTTGTTCAGCTCGGTGATAACGTCGTTGTTGAGCTGCGCCGAGAGGGTGTTGAGCGCCTCTTCCAGCCCGGGGTTGGCCTCCAGCGTGTCCTTACGCACCACCGGCGTCACCGCGTAGCTCGGGAAGAAGCCTTTATCATCTTCCAGCACCTTGAGGTCGAAGCCTTTCACGCGCCCGTCGGTGGTGTAAATCAGACCGGCGTCAACGAAGCCGTCGCGCACCGCGTTATAGACCAGACCGGGGTCCATCTGACGGATTTGCGGGCGGTCCAGATCCATCCTGTAGGCCGCCTGAAGCGGCTTCATGCCGTCGCTGCGTCCGGCAAATTCCAGGTCCAGGCCAAGTAGCCAGTTTTTGTCCGGGTTGGTTTTACGGATCTGCTCAATCTTCGCCACCATCTCCGACATGGTGTTGATGTGTTCCGCCTCGGCGCGCTTGCGCTGCATGGCGAAAGCGTAGGTGTTGTTCATGTCGGCGGGCTTGAGCCAGACCAGACCGTGCTTTGCGTCCAGGCGTTTCACCGTCTCGTAAGACTCCTGCGGCGACATGCGCTTGTTGATATGGTTAAAGATGATCAAGGACGTGCCGGTGTACTCCCAGGTCATGTCAATCTGCTTGTTGATCATCGCGTTGCGGGAAATCACCGTGGCGATATTGGTTTGCGGCTGGACCTGGAAACCTTTTTTCTGCAGGTACTGCACGGTCATCGCCGAGAGAATGTGCTGCTCGGTAAAGCTCTTGGTCGCCAGAATCAGCGGGGCCGCCATCGCCTGGCCGGTGAACAGCACCGCGGCACACAGCGCCGTCAGGCCGGAAAACAGTCTCATAAAAGCTCCTTGTTATTGTTATCGAGCGAGATGGGGACTCATCGCGCGACCCAGCGCCGCCAGCAGGGTATCGAGGATCAGGGCGAACAGGGCGGTGGCCGCCGCGCCGAGGATCAGGGTCGGGAAATCGTTCAGGTAAATGCCGGGGAAAATCAGTTCGCCGTAGCTGCTGGCACCGATCAGGAACGCCAGCGGTGCGGTACCGACGTTTATGGCGGTGGCGATGCGGATCCCCGAGAGCATCACCGGCCAGGCGGCAGGCAGCTCTACCTGGCGCAGACGCTGCCATTTAGTCATCCCAATCCCGTTTGCCGCTTCCAGCAGCGACGGCGGGACCGAGCACAGCCCGGCGTAGGTGTTACGCACGATCGGCAGCAGCGAGGCGAGGAACAGGGCGATGATAGCGGGCGTATCGCCAATGCCAATCACCACCATCGCCAGCGCCAGAACGGCCAGCGGCGGCAGCGTGTTGCCGACGTTAAAGATTTGCATCACATATTCGGCGATACCCCGCGCGGCCGGGCGGCTCAGCAGAATACCGGCTGGAATACCCACCAGCAGGGCAAAAAACATCGATGAGAAAACCAGAATCATGTGCTGTTGCCCGAGATAAACCAGGTCAACCTGGCGCGCCTTAATCGTCTCCATCCCGATACCCCAGACGAGGAGGGCGAGGACCACGATAATGGCGCCGACAAACAGCAGCGAACGTTTGAGTAATGGGTGCATTGCGGTGTGTCTCCCTGTGCGCATGCGTTATAGCAACCATCGGTTGCCTGTTGTTATGCCATGTTTCGGCAGGGGTAATTGACCTATAGCAAGCGTTTGGGAAGGGTTCCAGCGAAGGGGGAAAATCAGTAACCCTATGAAACTAGTGGCAACATCAGTTCAGGCCTTATGGCGTAAGGGCTGATTGAGGGTCAGGCAGAATAGTCCTAAAGAGAATCTTTAGATGTGACGGTGTCACATCTAAAAGGCTCATACGCCGAATATCGGACATTCACTTCAGAGAGAGGCACGAACCCGTCGAACCCGCGTCGAGACGGTGATAATTGAAACGATAGCGACCACGGCGAGCATCAACCCGAGCGCCAGCATGGCGTTAAACCCGATCCACCTGAACAGCAGCAGCCCCGCGATACCGCCCGTAATAAACGAGAAAAGGGTGGTTAAGTGGGTTTTCAGCTGGCTTTTTTGCGCCGCCGTATCTTTGGAGTAATCCCTGCGCAGCATCGCCACAAGTACCGAGGCCAGGGAGATCCCCGCGTCCGTCAGCGTGCCGGTAATGTGCGTCGATCTCACCCGTCCGCCGGAAAGCTGCGTGGAGGTAGAATTATGAATGCCCATCAGAAAGCAGAGAAAAAGAATTATCTCGCGGTTGCTGGTGAGGGCATGAAAATACATTTCGTAGAAAGAGACGCCGGTCAGTAATATCCCCTCGACAAACAGGATCTGGCAAAAAACCAGCCTGACGTTATGGATAATCCCCCATATCACGATCGCGCGCGCAATAATGGCGCCTGCGACAAAAGAGAGAATAATCGAGCCGAAGAAAATAATATCGCTGAGATCGGTGGAGGAGACTTCGCTGGATAACTGTGAGGTGTTGCCGGTCATGTGTGAGGGGAAAAAACCAAATGCCCCGAGGGCGATGGCGTTTAGTAAACCTGCCGAGGTCGCCAGCCAGAGAGCAAGCCGGCGATCCTCCTTATGCGTTCGTTCTTTCTTGAGTCTAATCAGCAAGAATACCTCCAGGTTGAGCGTTGCCTGACTATTCAGGCTAGCAAAGCAGTGCAACGGGCTGTCCAGGATATGGCTTAATTATTATTCCCTCTGACGACTTTCAGGGTTTCGTAATTAAATAAAATAGCCTTGCTCAACATGGGGGCGTAAATTTTAAATCATGCCGTTATTGCCGTGACGCAAAAACGCCGGGCGCTGGTTGAGTCGCTCGAACCAGGCCTCAATCGCCGGCACGTCAGGTTTATTAAACGGTGTCATCTTCCAGCGATTCACCGACAGCCCAAGCACCACGTCCGCAAGGGTAAACGTTTCGCCTGCCGCAAAGGCACCGGTGCGCTGCAGCTGGTTTTCCAGAATGGTGACACAGTGGTTCCACTCTTTGATTCCCGCCGCAATGCGCTCAGGGTCGTTAAAGTCCGGGTTTTTACGCCCCAGCGCCGGGAAGACATAGCGCCAGGCGTTGTTAAATTCAGTGGCCTGCCAGTCCATCCAGCGCTCAACGTTAGCGCAGGCCTGCGGTTCTGCGGGCAGCAGATCGTGACGTCCGGCCTTGCGCGCCAGATAGCGGCAGATGGAATTGGACTCCCACAGCACGAAATCGCCATCAATCAGCACCGGCACCATGGCGTTGGGGTTCAGGGCGCGGAAGGCGTCCGTTTCCGTCGAGGCGAAACCGCTGCCGTAATCTTCCTGCTGATAGGTTATGCCCGCTTCTTCGCAGGTCCAGAGCACTTTACGAACGTTGATGGAGGTGGTTTTGCCGAGGATGGTGATCATTGCGCAGGTGTCCTTTAATGGATGTTATTGTTTAAAAACAATACACGAACGGTGAAGAAAAGCGTCAAAAAATCATCCGGCGCGTTATTTGTGAAGACGCGAAAGCAGAAACGTTAGCGCTGCCGCAAAGAGGAGCACTATGCCACTCAATGCAAACGTGCTCTGCCAGCTATAACGATCGAACGCTATACCGCCCGCCGTTGAGCCGAGCGCAATGGCGAGCTGGATCACCGCAACCATCAGTCCACCGCCGGCTTCAGCATCCTTCGGCAGCGTTCGCGCAATCCACGTCCACCACCCCGTCGGTGCTGATGTTGCCAGCATCCCCCATAGGCCTGACAGCAGGGCCACAATCCACACGTTATGCCCGGCGAGAATCAACGCGACTGCGATGGCCGCCATCAGTAGAGGGATCGCGATCAGCGTTATGTAAAACGCGGCATTAAGCACCAGGGCAACGAAAAGGGTGCCCACAAAACCCGCAACGCCTATGGTGAGCAAAATCAGCGACAGCCCGGCTCCGCTCACCCGGGTGACGGTTTCAAGGAACGGGCGCAGATAGGTAAACAGCGCAAACTGCCCCATAAAGAACAGGCCGCAGGCCAGCAGACCAACGGAAACGGCAGGCTGGCGGAATAACCGAAAAACACTTCCTCGTGATGTACCGTTTTTACGCGCGTTCATGTCAGGCAGGCTTAAACACTGCCAGATGAACGCGACTATCGCCACGGGCACCAGACAAAGAAATGCGCCGCGCCAGCCAATAATGCCCCCAAGATAGCTGCCAAGCGGGGCGGCCACCACCGTTGCCAGCGCGTTACCGCCGTTGAAAATGGCCAGCGCGCGCGCAACCTTATGCGGCGGAACAAGGCGAATGGCCGTTGCGGCAGACATGGACCAGAACCCGCCTATAGCGATACCGATCAGCGCGCGGCCTGTCATGTAAACCAGATAGTTTGGGGCGAAAGCGATAATCATCCCCGAGAGCGCCATCAGGAGCGTCATGCCCAGAAGAAGGTGTTTGCGGTTTATATTCCCGGCAAGCCGGGAAAGGAAGAGGCTGGTCAGCACCGCCAGCGCGCCGGAAATCGCGATCCCCTGGCCAGCGAGACCCTCCGTAACGCCCAAATCTCTGGCAAGGGGGGTAAGCAGGCTGACGGGCATAAATTCCGAGGCAATCAAGATAAATACGCACAGGGTCATGGCAAAAATACCGCCCCAGTGCGCGCGTTCCTCATTCTGTGAGGTGGTAGGGTTCAGAGTGGACATAGTCATCTTTCACGAAGGGCCGCCCGCTCAACACGGGCGGCGGAGAGATTTATTTCAGGTTGGTTTTGAAGAACTGCTCAAACTGGCCGAAGGGGATCTTCCCGGCAGCATTATCGTAGAGATCGACATGGTTTGCGCCCGGAACAATCACCAGTTCCTTCTGCTTGCTGCCGACCGCTTTAAACGCATCTTCAGCAAAGTAGCGGGAGTGTGCCTTTTCACCGGTTACGATAAGCGTTGGGATAGTAATTTCCCCGGCGTAGCTCAGCAGCGGCATATTCATAAATGATAATGGCGTGGTCGCGGTCCACGCGCCGGTGGAGTTGACGGAGCGCGCATGGAAGCCGCGCGGCATACGGTAGTAGTCAAAGAACTCTTTGAGTACCGGATTCGGGTTGTCAGGTAACGTCTCCGGCAGAATACGTTCAGCTGCCGTCACCTTACCGTTCTCATCGACATAAATGTCATGGCCGCTGTGCGCGAAGGTACCGTTCTCAGCATCTTTCCAGCGCTGTGCGTTCAGATACTGCAGAACGGCACGGCGGTCAGACGTTGAATAGCGATCTTTCCCGTCGCCCACGCCGTGGCCCATCGCCCGGCTCATGTCATACATCACGCTGGTGGCGACCGCCTTCACGCGGGTGTCCATGGATGCTGCGTTGAGCGCCATACCGCCCCAGCCGCAGATGCCGAGAATACCAATGCGGTTACGATCAACCTCTTTCTGCAACCCAAGGAAGTCCACCGCCGCGCTAAAGTCTTCGGTGTTGATATCCGGAGACGCTACGTTGCGCGGCTGGCCACCGCTTTCGCCCGTATAGGACGGATCGAACGCCAGGGTCACAAACCCATTTTCTGCCAGGGTTTGCGCATACAGGCCGCTGGACTGCTCTTTGACCGCGCCAAATGGCCCGCTGACCGCAATCGCCGCCAGCTTGCGGTCGCCGCGGTTTTTGGGAAGATACAGATCGCCTACCAAAGTGATCCCGTATCGGTTCTGGAAGGACACCTTACGGTGATCGACTTTGTCACTTTCGGCGAAGGTTTTATCCCATGTGCTCACCATCGAAACAGGCGCGTTTGGGTTGGTGGTTTCTGCATAACTCATTGTTGTAAATCCACTTAATGATGCACATAGCAGCATCGCAACGGACAGTTTTTGGGTAAATGTTTTCATAGAAATGAACCCTGGGTTGTTGTGTTGCGGTCATTATAGTTAGCAGAAATAGTGCTGATTAGAGGGCGAAAGCTGCTAGGATTCATATCATATTGTTATAAATTGGTGGGGATGATGGCGAAACGGGAAAACTATAATGAGCTGTACCTGTTCATGCAGGTGGTACGGGAGGGGAGCTTCACGGCGGCCGCGCTTCGGCTTGGGCTGGCGCAATCCGGGATCAGCCGCTCGGTTCGCGAGCTGGAAGAGCGATTGGGCGTTCAACTTCTGGTCCGCACCACGCGCAAGCTCTCGCTCACCCATGCCGGGGAACAGCTTTATCAGACCGCCGAGTCTGCATTCGATACGCTCGATACGGGTCTGGCGACCCTGGCACACTATCGTCAGACGCCGTCCGGCACGGTGCGTATTAATGCCAGCCAGCACGCTATCGATAAGTGTCTGCTGCCAAAGCTCGCCATTTTTAAACAGCGTTACCCGGACATCAGGCTGGAACTGATGAATGAAAGCCGCTTCGTCGACATTATCGCCGAGCGGTTCGATGCGGGTGTCAGACTGGGGCCGGAAGTGGGGCAGGGAATGATTGCAGTGCGTATCACGCCTGATATGGAAATGGCCGCGGTGGCTGCCCCGGAACACTTCAGACGCTACGGTTTTCCGCAGACACCAGCCGATTTAGTGGCTCATCCCTGCATTGCTTACCAGTTTGCCGACGGTAGTGACTATCAGTGGGAACTGGTGCAGGACGGGAAAAAAATCACCCATCGGCCAGAGGGGCAATGGGCGCTGTCTGACAGCTACATGGAAGCCGAGGCCGCCCGGCTGGGGCTTGGGCTGGCCTATGTCCCGGTGGAGCTGGTGGCTGACGATCTGGAGCGCGGAACGCTTATCCGGGTGTTGCAGCGCTATAGCCTGCGCATGGACGGGTTGTATCTCTATTATCCGCACCGCAACGTGTCGCCTGCCCTGAGGGCTGTGATCGATACGCTGAAAATTTAGGGCGGCATAACATCACGAGAGCGGACATTCAAATTGCCCGCCGATGAGCTAAGCCTAAAAATAAATCAGGACCGCTGTGTTGAGGCAAGTTTTGCAGCAATCATTTCAGATGTGGGCTGTATTCCCCCAAGACTCCACTGTTCCGGTTCATGCTCGTCAATACGGATCCATACTGAACGCCGGAATTCAGGGTCGCCGTTTCCCTCAATTTCAACAATAAGGTCAGTCATACGACGTAGCAGTTCTTTTTTTTGCTCCGAATTCATAATTCCTTTAATGGTTTGCACATTTACGAAGGGCATTGTATTCTCCTTAAATAACTGAGTCTTTAAATCATACTCAGGTTACGAGGCAAACGAAGAGATGTCAAAAAATAAATCATTACCGTACTTATTACCTGAGCTTTGTGGGTTAGCGGCGGCCGCTGAGCTTCTTGGCGATCAATGGGTTTTGTTGATTCTGAGAGAGGCGTTTTATGGGGTAACACGCTTTGAAACGATACGGGATCATACAAAAATCACCAGGCAGACGCTGGCGAACCGGTTAAAAAAAATGACTGAACTCGGCCTGCTTTGCAAAATCCCTTATCAGGAAGAAGGGGCGCGTGAACGGTATGAGTATGTTCTCACCGCCAAAAGCCGCAGCCTTGCGCCGATTCTTTTCTCTTTGATGGAGTGGGGTCATAAAAACATACTGCACGACGCACCGCATATTGCGTTAACAGACAAAGAAAGTGGAGAAGTGGTTAATAGCGCCTATGTTACCGCCGACGGTAAGTTCGTTGACCCTAAAAACGTTCGGTTAACGTTTCACGACAGCCAATACTTAGCCGCCATGCCCCAGGCGCCTGACCATACTGACGCTTAAAGCTGCGGTTG
>NZ_JUMS01000068.1:0-22369 GCF_001059415.1 Enterobacter sp. 940_PEND | reverse complement strand
GGGCATTATCTGAACATAAAACACTATCAATAAGTTGGAGTCATTACCTTACAAATCGCCATTAATACCCGTATTAAATTGCTGTATCGCCCTGCTTCGATTAAAGGCAAACCCGAAGCGGTGGCTGATAAACTGGAATGGCACCGCGAAGGCAACGATCTGGTGGTCAACAACCCTACGCCTTTCTATATGAATTTTCAGAGCGTAACGCTGAACGGCCAAAAAGTAACAAAAGCGACCTGGGCTGTGCCAAATACCGCTACCCGCTTTGCCCTTCCGACAAATATGAGCGGTAACACCGTATCCTGGTCTGTCATTACCGATTACGGAAGCATCAGTAAAACCTGGTCTGCATCCGTTCGTTAATACTCTATTCGACGCCTGGATAATCATGTACAGCACAACTAAGCCGCTATTACGTCGACTGCGTGAAATGCTGCCCACTTTTTGTGGGATAGCGGTGACATGCTGCGCGCTGCAGGCCCACGCTGATGATTATTTTAACCCTGCCCTGCTGGATATTGATAATCCAGAGCAGGCAAAGACCGATCTCTCTGTTTATGAAAAAGGTCCCGGTCAGGCGCCAGGCAAATATCAGGTAACGATGTTCATCAATAACAATAAAATCGACACCCGTGACGTCCTTTTTACATTACAAAAAGATGCGCAGGGAGATGATTCCCTGCAGCCCTGCCTGAGTCTGGATGAATTAATGCATCTGGGCATCAAAACCAAAGATTATCCAAAGCTGGCGGCAAAAGGGGAATGCGCGGATCTCAGCGCGATCCCTTCGGCCTCGGCGACTTTCCGCATCAAAAATCAGCAGCTACTGCTGAGTATTCCCCAGTCGGCGCTGGGCCAGGTGCCCCGTGGCTATATCGATCCGAAAGAGTATGACGAAGGGATTACAGCGGGCATCCTGAACTATAGCGTTAACGCCAGCCAAAGCCGCGCCCGCCAGCAGGGGAAAGCGGACAACAGCAGCCAGTTTATTAATCTGCGCCCCGGCTTTAACGCCGGTGCCTGGCGCGTGCGTAATTACAGCACCTGGAACCACAATTCGGACGGGGGTCAGGACGACGGCAAGCTGACCCCGGTCTATACCTATGCCCAGCGCGATATCGTGGGGCTGAAGAGCGAATTGACCGTGGGGCAGAGCAGCACCCAGGCCGACGTTTTCGACAGCGTCTCTTACACTGGCGCACAGCTGGCTACCGAAAGCGACATGCTGCCGGACAGCGAGCGCGGTTATGCCCCGGTGGTACGCGGCACGGCGCACAGTAACGCCCAGGTGGTGGTTCGCCAGAATGGCTACGTTATCTATCAAAACACCGTGGCCCCCGGCGCGTTTGAGATTAACGATCTCTACCCCACCGGCAGCAGCGGCGATCTGAACGTCACGGTAAAAGAGACCGACGGTAGCGAGAGTCATTTCGTGGTGCCGTTTGCCTCCGTGCCGGTGCTGCAGCGGGAAAAACACCTGAAATACAGCGTCGCGGCAGGGCGTTACCGTTCATACGATAAAGAGGTTGAGAAGACTCCTTTCGCCCAGGGCAGCGCCATCTATGGCCTGTCACACGGGGTCACCCTTTACGGCGGTACGCAGCAGAGTTCGCATTACCACTCCGCCGCGCTCGGCGCGGGGAAAAACGTTGGCGACCTCGGCGCGTTCTCCTTAGACGCTACCCGCGCCAAAGCGTTACTGAAAAAGCGCAAAACCAGCAAAGGGCAATCCCTTCGTCTGCGCTATAGCAAAAATTTTACCGCGACCGGCACTAGCTTCTCGCTGGCGGGTTATCGCTACAACAGCAAAGGCTTTTACACCCTGCAGGACACTATGGAGTCCTGGACTCGTGCAAACGACTGGTCCGCTCCACAGCAGCGCCGCGCACGAGCGGAGGCCACCATCGACCAGACGCTGGGCGATAAGTGGGGTTCGGTGACGCTAAGCCTGGTGAAAGAGCGTTACTGGAGCCAGAGTCAGGATATGACCTCCCTGAGCGTTAGCTACAACAACAGCTGGCACGGCGTGAGCTATAGCCTGAGCTACAGCGTCAATAAAAACAGCGACGACACGGACGAGGACGGTAAATCCATCAGCGATGACCAACAAATCGGCCTCAACGTGTCGGTTCCGCTCGACCGCTGGCTGCCTGACACCTGGGCAAACTACAGCCTGAACAACGGTAAAGACGGCACCACCCACAATCTGGGCCTGAATGGTACCGCGCTGGAGGGAGACAAGCTGAGCTGGAACGTTCAGCAGGGACTGGACAGCGCCAATAACAACACTTCTACCAGTATGAATGCGGATTACAAAGGTACCTACGGTGAAATACGCGGGGGCGTCAGCCAGGACAGCCATCAGCACACCGTGAGCGCCGGGATCCAGGGCGGCATCGTCGCCCACTCTGACGGCGTCACCTTCGGTCAGACCCTGGGCGAAACCGTGGTGCTGATTAAAGCGCCGGGAACACACGGCACGCACGTTGCCAACCAGACGGGCGTGGAAACGGACTCTCGCGGCTATACGCTGGTGCCGTTTGTCACGCCGTGGCGTCACAACCCCATTTTACTGGACACGGAGACACTGCCAGAAGATGCCGACGTCACGCACGCCTCACAGACGGTAACACCATCACGCGGCGCGGTAGTTCGCGCCAGCTTCGATACTCGCGTGGGCAACCGCGTCTTAATGACGCTGGCCTGGAACGACAAGCCGCTGCCCTTCGGCGCAACGGTCACCACGGAAGACAAGAGCAGTGAATTTATCGTCGGTAACGACGGCCTGGTGTATCTCACCGGCCTGCCGCAGCACGGACGCCTTTTCGTTTCCTGGGGCAGGGAGGCGAGCGAGCATTGCGTCGCCGATTACGCCCTGATGCAGGAGAAGGATAACACCAACATTATTAACGCTGCCGCGCAGTGCCACTGATTAACACCGGACCGATCATAATGCAGATAGCAAAATCGTTACTCTTACTTGTCGTTCTGACGACGGCAGCGCTCTTTGTGCCGCACGCGAAGGCCAACTGTGTCTCGCCAAATTTACCCGCGCTACTATCGTTAGCGTCTATTTCAGTACCCACCAGCCTGCCCGTGGGGTCGACCATTCCGGGAACAGAACGTTCCGTCCACGCAACAGGAAACTGTAATTACGCACCGGATGCAGGCCAACCCATCATTGCATGCTATAACGGCTTTGGTAATGAGATACCCGGGATCCCTGGCGTCTATGAAACAGGCGTTGCCGGAATCGGTGTGTCGATACGAAATACTAAAGGAGTGCGCGTAAGAGGGGCTGCAGACCAGGTCTGTTCGGCTATAACGCCCTTAGGACTGGTGTCAGATACTATGACCAATGGGTCATATCCATTTAACTTTGACGCCACGCTGGAGCTGGTGAAAACCAGTGAGACTGTAGCCTCTGGTTCACTGACGACGAGTAATACGCAATTCAACCTCGCTGTCAGACGGCTTGACGCCGTAGGTGAACCAAACACCCTCTCCTACTCAGGTGACGTGGTGGTAAAAGAAGTCACCTGCACCGTTTCACCCAAATCCCTGACTATCATACTGGGTGATTTTCCGGTGAGCCGCTTTACCGGGGCAGGAACCGTGGTTGCTCAGTCGACATTCAATATTGGCATACTTTGCGATCAGGATGTACAGCCTGAAATGATGATCGCCAGCGCCAATGGCTATGAAACGAATTTTCCCGGCGTGATCAAATTAACGCCGGAAAGCGGCGTGGCGACCGGCGTCGGGGTGAGAATGCTCTTTAACGGTCAGATACCTGCTTTCGGGCAATATATGAGCACATTTCCCACCTATGCCAATATGCAGTCGCAATATCCCTTCAGCGTCTCTTACGAACAAACCAGCGCGGAGGTGACCCCCGGAACGGCGAATACCGTCGCAACCATTACGGTGGCCTACAAATGAAAACGTTATTAGCCCTTTTACTCCTTGGAGTGGCGAGCCAGAGCCTGGCGGAAGAGATTCAGCTCGATATTCGCGGAAACATTTACGCCAACGCCTGCCAGGTAGACAGCGCCAGCCAGAACCTGACGGTCAATCTGGGCAAAGCGAATACCGGCGATTTTAAGGACGTGGGCGATACCGGACAATGGACATCATTCGACTTAACCCTGTCGAAATGCCCAACCACTGCCGTGCTGGCCACGGCCACCTTTCACGGTCAGCCGGACAGCATTCATCCGACTAAATTCGCCAGCAGCGGAACCGCGAAAGGACTGGCGCTGGAGCTTGCCGACCCGCAGGATCAGATCTCGCTTGCCCCGGACGCCAGCTTCAGCGTGTTGATCAACCAGGACAATCACACGGCGGATTTCCCGCTGGCCGCCCGCTATTACGCCACCTCATTGCCGGTCACGGCAGGAACATTCAGCAGCGTGGTGCAGGTGACCTTCATTTACCAGTAGGACCGCGCCCCTTAGCACGGAGGCTTTTCTTACGCCCGGAAGTCAGTTTGACCGGCTGTTTTTTTACCTCAGGCAACTCCGGCTGTTCGATCGGGAAGATCGGCAGCGCGTTCAGGAGCCGTTGGCCGTAATTTTTGGTGAGCAGGCGTTTGTCATAAATCACCACCTCCCCCCAGCAGCCGTGGCTACGAATCAGACGCCCGACCTGCTGAATCAGGTTAAACGACGCCGCAGGTAAACTCTGCACCTCAAACGGATAGCGGTTGAGGCTTTTCAGCCACTCCCCCTCGGTAATCACCACCGGGCTGTCGATAGGCGGGAAGGCGATTTTATGGATATGCACCTGCGTCAGGTAATCGCCTTTCAAATCCAGACCTTCAGCAAACGACTGCAACCCCACCAGCACGCTGCGCTCGCCGCTATCAATGCGTTTACGGTGGGTTTCCACCAGCCGGTAGCGCGGCTGATCCCCCTGCACCAGCAAGAGTAAACGCAGATCGGTGACGTGTTCGAGGAAGCGCTGCATCGCCCGCCCGCTGGCAAACAGCACCAGCATGCCGGGGTACTTTTTACTCTCGACCTGCTCGCGGAAGTAGGCCGCCATTTCAGCGATGTGCTGCTCTTCGTTATCAATAAGCGGCTCGAATTTCATGCGCGGAATGACCAGCTTGCCCTGCTCGCAGTGGTTAAACGGCGAGTCCAGCGCCACAAAGCGGTCGCCCGCTTTCTCTTTTAGCCCGCTCATCTCCTGCAGCCTTGAAAAACTGTTCAGGGAGCGCAGCGTGGCAGAGGTGACAACCACGTGCGGCACGCTGCGCCAGATCAGCTTTTCCAGCTGATCGGCCACGCGGATGCCCACGCAGTGGAAAAAGAGGTGCACCTGCCCGTCCCGCACTTCACGAGTGGCCCATTTGGTGACCGGCGCGCCGGACGCCTGCGCCATCGAGGCCAGCCGCCAGAGCTTGCTTTGCGCTTCGAACATCCCCAGCGCGCGGTTCATCTGCAGCAGAACGCGGTGCAGACGTACCACGTCATGCGAGCCGGTTTTCTCGCTGAGATCGTTTAAGAACATCTCCGCCAGCCCGCGCAGCTTTTCCAGATGCTTCGCCAGCTGCTGGCAGATCTCCATCACCTCTTCCGGCAGCTCACCCATCGCAAAGCGGTGTTCGGCTTCCTGGGTTGCCGGAAGATAAAGATTCAGGATGTTGTTCAGGGATGAAATGAGGCTATAAACCTCTTCACAGTGGTCGCTCAGCCGCTCCGGCACCGCCAGCGGCGGCGTGGTTTTCGGGCGGAACTGCTCCATGCAGGTCGCCACCAGCTTGCAGAAGAGATCCAGCTGCAGGCGGAACCAGGGCGCGGTGATTTCGGCGCTCATCTCCAGCGCGTCACGCGCCACGTCCGGCAGATGATGACCTTCATCAAGCACCAGCAGCAGGTTTTCCGGCTCCGGCAGCACCGCTTCGCTCTCCAGCGCCGCCATTACCAGGGCGTGGTTAGCCACCACCACTTCGGCTTCCTGAATTTCGCGCCGGGCGACAAAGAACGGGCATTCGCGGTAGTAGTGGCAGTTGCGGTTCAGGCAGCTGGCTTTGTCGGTGCTGAGCCTACGCCACAGGTCATCGCTGATGGCCTGACTGGTGTGATCCCGCAGGCCGTCCCACTTATAGCCGTCGAGCTCGGCTTTGAGTTTTGCACACTGCTCCTGCTCGGCCTTATTGTTTGGCGTCAGCTCGTCATCCAGAAACGCGAGCAGATCCTGCTGATTCGGCTCGCTGCTGGCCAGCGCCGCCAGGTTACGCGGACACACGTAACGCCCGCGGCCAAAGGCTGCCGTAAACCGCAGGTCGGGGATGATTTTGCGCAGCAGGGGTAAATCCTTGCTGAAGATCTGGTCCTGCAGCGCCACGTTGGCGGTACTGACCACCAGCGTTTTGTCCTCTTCCCGCGCAATCGCGATGCCGGGAATGAGATACGACAGGGTTTTCCCGACGCCGGTCGGGGCTTCAATCGCCAGATGTCGCCCATCGTCCCCGGCGAGCGTTTTTGCCACGTCAGCAATCATCTGCCGCTGCGGCGCTCGGGGGATAAAATCGGGGATCTGCTGTTGTAGCGCCTTATACCATGCGCCAATTTGCGCCTTGAGCGCAGCGGTTAAAGCCATCGGAAAACCTGAAACACTGTATAAACAGCCACTATTGTGGCACTTTCTCTTCGCTGCCGCAAAAAGAAAAGCCCGGCTTTACGACCGGGCTTCCAGATTACTGCGGGTTAGCGGGCTTGCGCGGGCGGCGTCGACGCTGCCCTTCTCCTGCCGGTTTCCCTTCGCCGCTGCGCCACGGGTTTTCACCCGCCGGTTTGCTGTCGTTGTTACGACGCGGCGGTTTGCCAGATGATTTCGGCGCACCGCCTTCGGCACGACGCGGCTGCTGACCGCGACCGCCGCCGCCCTGACGACCGTTCTGAATCGGCTCGGCTTTGATCGACGGATCCACTTCGTAACCCGGGGTTTCGATGCGCGGGATCTCTTTCTTCAGCAGGCGCTC
The DNA here is from genome assembly GCF_001059415.1 of Enterobacter sp. 940_PEND. Lineage (NCBI taxonomy): Bacteria > Pseudomonadati > Pseudomonadota > Gammaproteobacteria > Enterobacterales > Enterobacteriaceae > Enterobacter > Enterobacter sp. 940_PEND. The sequence goes on along the minus strand of NZ_JUMS01000068.1, from coordinate 15,378 downwards.
GATGTCGCGCAGCAGCTTGTGTTCGTCCACGCAGACCAGAGAGAGCGCTTCACCGGTTGCCGCCGCGCGGCCGGTACGGCCGATACGGTGAACGTAATCTTCCGGCACGTTCGGCAGCTCGTAGTTCACCACGTGCGGCAGCTCTTCAATGTCGAGGCCACGGGCAGCGATGTCGGTCGCCACCAGCACGCGGATGTCGCCGGATTTAAAGTCCGCCAGCGCACGGGTACGCGCGCCCTGGCTCTTGTTACCGTGAATGGCGGCGCTGCGGATGCCGTCTTTATTCAGCTGTTCCGCCAGGTGGTTTGCGCCGTGCTTGGTGCGGGTAAAGACCAGCACCTGCTGCCAGTTACCCTGACCGATCATCTGGGAGAGCAGTTCCCGCTTGCGCTTTTTATCCACAAAGTGAACGTGCTGCGTCACCTGCTCGGAGGCGGTGTTGCGGCGCGCGACTTCTACTTCCAGCGGGTTATGCAGCAGCTTTTCCGCCAGCGCCTTGATCTCGTCGGAGAAGGTCGCGGAGAAGAGCAGGTTCTGACGACGCGCGGGCAGCTTGGCCAGCACGCGACGAATATCGTGGATGAAGCCCATGTCGAGCATGCGGTCGGCCTCGTCCAGCACCAGAATTTCGATGCCATCGAGCTTCACCGCGTTCTGGTGTTCGAGATCCAGCAGACGGCCCGGCGTTGCTATCAGCACGTCCACGCCGCCGCGCAGCTTCATCATCTGCGGGTTAATGCTGACGCCACCGAAAACCACCAGCGAGCGGATGTTGAGATAGCGGCTATAGTCACGCACGTTCTCACCAATCTGCGCCGCCAGCTCGCGGGTTGGGGTCAGGATCAGGGCGCGGACAGGACGACGGCCTTTGGCGTGCGGCTGATTTTTTACCAGCAGTTCCAGCAGCGGCAGGGTAAAGCCCGCGGTTTTGCCGGTACCGGTCTGGGCGCTCGCCATCAGGTCACGGCCCTGAAGAACGGCGGGGATCGCCTGCTGCTGGATTGGGGTTGGCTCAACGTAGCCCTGCTCTGCGATCGCGCGCAGAATTTCCGGGTTCAGGCCAAGGGAATCAAAAGACATAAAAACTCCGAACCGCCCCGACCATCACAGGTGTAGTTTTCAGGGAGATATAACGAATAGGGGAGGACAAAAACCACAATGTCGCGAAGGAGCGGAGTGTAGCAGCTTTTGTGACGTAGCGCATAAAATATCCCTCAGTGTTCCCTCGACGTAAGCGGGAATCAGGCATAATCTTAATCAATCGATTGATTAATTCTTAATGCCGCCATGAATACGACACCCACAACAACCAAAGGTGAACAGGCCAAAAATCAGCTTATCGCCGCCGCGCTGGCGCAGTTTGGTGAGTACGGGCTGCATGCAACCACGCGCGATATTGCCGCGCTGGCCGGGCAGAACATTGCGGCGATTACCTACTATTTTGGCTCAAAAGAGGATTTATACCTCGCCTGCGCCGAGTGGATCGCCGATTTTATCGGCACGCAGTTTCACCCGCACGTTGAGGAAGCCACCGCGCTGCTCGGCCAGCCGTCGCCGGATCGCGCCGCCGTTCGCCAGCTTATTCTCAATGCCTGTCACGATATGATCCGCCTGCTGACGCACGACGATACGCTCAACCTGAGCAAGTTTATCTCCCGGGAGCAGCTCTCCCCGACCGTCGCCTACCAGCGGGTACACGATCGGGTGATTGAGCCAATGCACTCGCACCTGACCCGGCTGATCGCCGCCTATACCTGGCGGGACGCCAGTGATACCGAGACAGTTTTGCATACCCACGCCCTGCTGGGTGAAATCCTTGCCTTCCGTCTGGGCAGGGAAACCATCCTGTTACGCACCGGCTGGACACAATTTGATGAGGATAAAGCCGCGCAGATTAGCAAGGTGATCGCCTGTCACGTCGATCTGATCCTGCAAGGCTTAACGCAAAGGAGCCTGAAGTCATGAAAAAACCTGTCGCCATCATTCTGGTGGTTGTTGTTTTGCTTGCCGCCGGAGTCGGTGGATGGCTGTGGTATCAGAGCCATCAGGATAAAGGCCTGACGCTGTACGGTAACGTGGATATTCGTACGGTGAACATGAGCTTCCGCGTGGGCGGACGTCTCGCCTCGCTGAGCGTGGACGAAGGCGATGCCATTAAAAGCGGGCAGACGCTGGGGATGCTGGATAAAGCGCCCTATGAAAATGCGCTGCTGCAGGCCAAAGCGGGCATGTCCGTCGCCCAGGCGCAGTATGACCTGATGCTGGCTGGCTATCGCGACGAAGAGATCGCCCAGGCCGCCGCCGCCGTTAAGCAGGCGCAAGCCGCCTATGACTACGCGCAGAACTTCTACGCGCGCCAGCAGGGGCTGTGGAAAAGCCGCACCATTTCCGCCAACGATCTGGAAAATGCACGCTCGTCCCGCGACCAGGCGCAGGCCACGCTGAAATCCGCACAGGATAAATTAAGCCAGTACCACACCGGTAACCGACCGCAGGATATCGCCCAGGCGAAGGCCAGCCTTGAACAGGCGCAGGCGCAGCTGGCCCAGGCAGAGCTGGATCTGCACGACACCACCTTAATCGCGCCGTCTGACGGCATGCTGATGACCCGCGCCGTGGAGCCGGGAAGCATGCTCAGCGCCGGCAGCACCGTCTTAACGCTCTCCCTGACCCGCCCGGTCTGGGTACGCGCCTACGTTGATGAGCCAAACCTCGGCCAGATGCAGCCGGGCCGCGAGCTGCTGCTCTATACCGACGGCCGCCCGGACAAGCCGTATCACGGCAAGGTGGGCTTTGTCTCCCCTACCGCCGAATTCACGCCGAAAACCGTTGAAACACCGGACCTGCGTACCGACCTCGTGTATCGCCTGCGCATCATCGTGACCGATGCGGACGACGCGCTGCGTCAGGGCATGCCCGTCACCGTAAAAGTGAACAACGGGGAACGACATGAATGACGCGGTTATTCAGCTCAATAATCTGGTTAAACGCTTCGCGGGAATGGACAAACCGGCCGTCGCGCCGCTGAACTGCACTATCCAGAAAGGCTATGTGACCGGGCTGGTCGGCCCGGACGGCGCGGGGAAAACCACGCTGATGCGGATGCTGGCCGGGCTGCTGAAGCCGGATGAAGGATCGGCCCGCGTGCTCGGTCTTGACCCGATCGAGGATGACGGAGCCCTTCACGCCATGCTCGGCTATATGCCGCAGAAGTTTGGCCTGTACGAAGACCTGACGGTGATGGAAAACCTGAACCTGTACGCCGACCTGCGCAGCGTCACCGGCGAAACGCGGCAGAAAACCTTCGCGCGCCTGCTGGAGTTTACCTCCCTCGGCCCGTTCACCGACCGGCTGGCAGGCAAGCTCTCCGGCGGGATGAAGCAGAAGCTGGGGCTGGCCTGCACGCTGGTCGGCGAGCCGAAAGTGCTGCTGCTGGACGAGCCCGGCGTCGGCGTAGATCCGATTTCGCGCCGCGAACTGTGGCAGATGGTGCACGAGCTGGCGGGCGACGGGATGCTGATCCTCTGGAGCACCTCCTACCTCGACGAAGCGGAACAGTGTCGGGATGTGCTGCTGATGAACGAAGGCGAACTGCTTTATCAGGGCGAGCCGACGACGCTGACGCAGAGCATGGCCGGGCGCAGCTTCCTGCTGCACAGCCCGCAGGAGTCCAACCGCAGGCTGCTGCAGCGGGTGCTCAGGCTGCCGCAGGTCAGCGACGGGATGATCCAGGGCCGCTCGGTACGGGTGATCCTCAAAAAAGAGGCCACCGTCGACGAGATTCGCCGCGCGCCCGGCATGCCTGAGATCGAGATGGAAGAGACCGCGCCGCGCTTTGAAGACGCGTTTATCGACCTGCTGGGCGGCGCGGGTACGTCAGAGTCGCCGCTTGCCGCCATTCTGCATACGGTGGAAGGCACGCCGGGCGAGACGGTGATTGAAGCCAAATCCCTCACCAAAAAGTTCGGGGATTTCGCCGCCACCGATAACGTCAATTTCGCGGTTAAACGCGGGGAGATTTTTGGCCTGCTCGGGCCGAACGGCGCGGGAAAATCGACCACCTTTAAGATGATGTGCGGCCTGCTGGTGCCGACGTCCGGCAAGGCGCTGGTGCTGGATATGGATCTGAAGGTCAGCTCCGGCAAGGCGCGCCAGCATCTCGGGTATATGGCGCAGAAGTTTTCGCTGTATGGCAACCTGACGGTCGAGCAAAATTTGCGCTTTTTCTCCGGCGTGTACGGCCTGCGCGGGCGGGCGCAGAACGAGAAAATCCGGCGCATGAGCGACGCCTTCGCCTTAACCAACATTGCCTCCCACGCCACCGACGAGCTGCCGCTCGGCTTTAAGCAGCGGCTGGCGCTGGCCTGCTCGCTGATGCACGAGCCGGATATTCTGTTTCTTGATGAGCCGACTTCAGGCGTTGACCCCATTACCCGCCGCGAGTTCTGGCTGCACATCAACAGCATGGTGGAAAAAGGGGTGACCGTGATGGTGACCACCCACTTCATGGACGAGGCGGAGTACTGCGACCGCATCGGGCTGGTGTATCGCGGCAAGCTGATTGCCCACGGCACCCCGGACGACCTGAAAAACCAGGCCGCCGATGATGAAGTTCCGGACCCGACCATGGAGCAGGCGTTTATCACCCTCATCCACGACTGGGATAAGGAGAATGCCCATGCGCAGTAATGCCATTTCCTGGCGAAGGGTGCGCGCGCTGTGCATTAAAGAGACGCGGCAGATCGTGCGTGACCCCAGCAGCTGGCTGATTGCGGTGGTGATCCCCCTGCTGCTGCTGTTTATCTTTGGCTACGGCATTAACCTGGACTCCAGCAAGCTGCGGGTCGGGATTTTGCTGGAGCAGCAGAGTGAGGATGCGCTGGACTTTACTCACGCCATGACCGGATCGCCCTACATTGACGCCACCATCAGCGATAACAGGCAGGAGTTGATCCAGAAAATGCAGGCTGGGAAAATTCGCGGCCTGATCGTCATTCCGGTGGATTTCGCCGCCAACATGGCGCGGGCAAATACCGATGCGCCGATCCAGGTGATTACCGACGGCAGCGAGCCGAACACCGCCAACTTCGTGCAGGGCTACGCGGAGGGGATCTGGCAGCTCTGGCAGATGCAGCGCGCGGAAGATCGGGGTGAAGAATTTAAACCACTTATCGACGTGCAGACGCGCTACTGGTTTAACCCCGCCGCCATCAGTCAGCACTTTATTATTCCGGGCGCGGTGACGATTATCATGACGGTGATTGGCGCGATCCTGACCTCGCTGGTGATCGCCCGCGAGTGGGAGCGCGGGACCATGGAGGCGCTGCTTTCTACCGAAGTCACGCGCGTCGAGCTGCTGCTGTGTAAGCTCATCCCCTACTACTTCCTCGGCATGCTGGCGATGCTGCTCTGCATGCTTGTCTCGGTCTTTATCCTTGGCGTGCCGTATCGCGGCTCGCTGGTGGTGCTGTTTTTTATCACCAGCCTGTTTTTACTCAGCACGCTGGGCATGGGGCTGCTCATCTCCACCATCACCCGCAACCAGTTCAACGCCGCGCAGGTGGCCCTCAATGCCGCCTTTTTACCGTCGATTATGCTGTCCGGGTTTATCTTCCAGATAGACAGTATGCCTGCGGTGATCCGCGCCGTGACCTACATCATCCCGGCACGCTACTTTGTGAGCACGCTGCAAAGCCTGTTCCTGGCGGGGAATATTCCGGTGGTGCTGATCGTCAACACGCTGTTTTTAATGGCGTCAGCGGCGATGTTTATTGGGTTGACGTGGATGAAAACCAAACGGCGACTGGATTAAGGAGCGAACATGTTTCACCGATTATGGACGTTGATACGCAAAGAGCTGCAATCCCTGCTGCGCGAGCCGCAAACCCGCGCCATTCTGGTCTTGCCGGTACTGATCCAGGTTTTACTGTTCCCGTTTGCCGCCACCCTTGAGGTGACCAACGCCACCATTGCCATTTACAACGAAGATAACGGCAAACATTCCGTCGAGCTGACGCAGCGCTTTGCCCGTGCGAAAGCCTTTACCCACATCCTGCTGCTGAAAAGCCCGCAGGAGATCCAGCCCACCATTGACACGCAAAAAGCGCTACTGCTGGTGCGGTTCCCGGCGGATTTCTCCCGCAATCTGGATACCTTCCAGACCGCGCCGATGCAGCTGATCCTCGACGGGCGTAACTCCAACAGCGCCCAGATTGCCGCCAACTACCTGCAGCAGGTGGTGAAGGATTACCAGCAGGAGCTGATGGAGGGCAAACCGAAGCCCAACAACAGCGAGCTGGTGGTGCGTAACTGGTACAACCCGAACCTGGACTACAAGTGGTTCGTGGTGCCGTCGCTGATCGCCATGATTACCACTATTGGGGTGATGATCGTGACTTCCCTTTCCGTCGCCCGCGAGCGCGAACAGGGCACGCTGGACCAGCTGCTGGTCTCCCCGCTCGCCACCTGGCAAATTTTCGTCGGCAAAGCGGTCCCGGCACTGATCGTCGCGACGTTCCAGGCCACCATCGTGCTGGGGGTGGGAATTTGGGCCTATCAGATCCCGTTCGCCGGTTCGCTGGCGCTGTTTTACTTCACTATGGTGATTTACGGGCTGTCGCTGGTGGGGTTTGGACTGCTGATCTCGGCGCTCTGCTCGACGCAGCAGCAGGCGTTTATCGGGGTGTTCGTCTTTATGATGCCCGCGATTTTGCTCTCGGGTTATGTTTCACCCGTCGAGAACATGCCGGTGTGGCTACAGGATCTGACGTGGGTAAACCCGATTCGGCACTTTACGGACATCACCAAGCAAATCTATCTGAAGGATGCGAGTCTGGATATTGTCTGGGGAAGTTTGTGGCCGCTACTGGTCATAGCGGCCACGACGGGCTCAGTGGCGTACGCGATGTTTAGACGCAACATTGCGTAGCTTTTTCTCTTTGGTCAGCAGCGAGACCACCGCAGGCCCAGCGAGGATAGCCAGACCCGCCAGGGCCAGCAGCAGGTTGTTTTGCAGCACGCGCGACAGCAGCCAAAGCACGATCATCGCCGCGCCAAAATACCAGGTGGTAGTGAGCTCTTCGAGCACATCACCCACCTCGCGCCAGCGCGCTTCATGGTGGCGCTGTAGGAACAGCATCGACAGCACGGTGACGCCATAAAGGACGCATAGCCCCAGGCCAACACGCACCAGCGTGCCGCTCATCCAGCCCATCACCAGTACGGCCACGACCAGTAAATGCAACATTATCTGCCAGCAACTCAGGCCAGTTGCGACACGAACACGTTGTTGCCACTTCATGGCTTCTCTCCTGAAGGATTTTTCTCTGCTTAATCAGACTACCGCACTTTACGGAAAATTCCGTAACGCCGCATCTTTTTGTGACGACGACTACACTTTATTTTCATTGGGATAGTCACTCAGGAAGGAGCTTATGACTCAAAAAATGCAGCATTTCTCGCTTAAGGTGCTGACGATAAACATTCATAAGGGCTTCACAGCATTTAACCGCCGCTTCATTTTACCGGAGCTGCGCGACGCGGTACGCACCGTCAGCGCGGATATTGTCTGCCTGCAGGAGGTGATGGGCGCACACGAAGTGCATCCGCTCCACTTTGAGAACTGGCCCGACACGCCGCACTATGAATTTCTGGCCGACACCATGTGGAGTGACTACGCCTACGGCCGCAACGCGGTCTATCCGGAAGGACATCACGGAAACGCGGTACTGTCCCGTTACCCCATTGAACATTACGAAAACCGCGACGTTTCCGTCGGGGAAAGCGAAAAACGCGGCCTGCTTTACTGCCGCATTACGCCGCCAGACCTCGAGCGACCAGTCCATGTCGGCTGTGTTCATCTGGGCCTTCGCGAATCCCATCGTCAGGCGCAGCTGAAAATGCTGGCCGAATGGGCCAACGCGCTTCCCGAAGGTGAACCGGTAGTGGTGGCGGGCGATTTCAACGACTGGCGACAGCGGGCAAACCATCCGCTGAAGGTGGATGCCGGGCTGGAAGAGATTTTTACTCGCGCCAACGGCAGGCCTGCGCGCACCTTCCCGGTCCGTTTCCCGCTGCTTCGGCTTGACCGCATCTACGTGAAAAATGCCCACGCCAGCAGCCCGACCGCCCTGGCGCTCCTTAACTGGCGACATCTTTCCGACCATGCCCCGCTCAGCGCGGAGATCCACCTATGAAATGTTCCTGGCAGGAAGGCAACCGAATCACGCTGCTGGTCAACGGGGACGAGTATTATCCGGCCGTATTTAAAGCGATTGACCATGCACAGCAGAAGGTGATCCTCGAAACCTTTATCTGGTTCGAAGACGACGTGGGCAAGCAGTTGCATAGCGTGCTGCTGCGCGCCGCCCAGCGCGGCGTCAAAATTGAAGTGCTGCTTGATGGCTATGGCTCGCCGGATCTCAGCGATGCGTTTGTGAATGAATTGACCTCCGCGGGCGTGGTGTTTCGCTACTACGATCCCGGCCCTCGCCTGTTCGGCATGCGTACCAATCTTTTCCGCCGGATGCACCGCAAAATTGTGGTGGTGGATGAGACGGTGGCGTTTGTCGGCGGCATTAACTACTCCGCTGAGCATATGTCCGACTACGGCCCGGAGGCGAAGCAGGACTACGCCATTCGCATTGAAGGCCCGGTGGTGCAGGACATCTTGCTGTTTGAGCTGGAGAACCTGCCGGGTAAAGAGGCCGTTCGCCGCTGGTGGAGACGCCGCCATCGCCCGGAAGAGAACCGGAAGCCCGGCGAAGCGCAGGCCCTTTTCGTCTGGCGGGATAACGGCGAGCACCGGGACGACATTGAACGTCATTATCTCAAGATGCTCGCCAACGCGAAGCGCGAAGTGATTATTGCTAACGCCTACTTTTTCCCGGGCTATCGTCTTCTGCACGCCATGCGCAATGCGGCCCGACGCGGGGTTCGCGTGAAGCTGATTGTGCAGGGCGAGCCGGATATGCCGATTGTGAAGGTTGGCGCGCGTTTACTCTATCGCTATCTGGTTAAAAGCGGCGTGCAGATATATGAATATCGCCGCCGTCCGCTGCACGGCAAAGTCGCTGTAATGGATGACCACTGGGCAACCGTCGGTTCCAGTAACCTCGATCCGCTGAGCTTATCGCTTAATCTGGAAGCGAACCTGATCATCCACGATCGTCAGTTTAATCAGACCCTGCGCGATAACCTTCAGGGGCTTATCGACAAAGACTGCGTGCGTGTCGATGAATCCATGGTGCCGAAACGCAGCTGGTGGAACGTTGGCATCGGCGTGGTGGTGTTCCACTTCCTGCGCCACTTCCCGGCGATGGTCGGCTGGCTGCCGGCGCATACGCCGAAGCTGGCGCAGGTGGATCCGCCGGTACAACCCGAAATGGAAACCCAGGACCGCGTTGAAGCGGAAGATGGAGGCAAACCCTGATGTCGAAATCGCATCCGCGCTGGCGGCTGGCAAAAAAGATCCTGACCTGGCTGTTTTTTATTGCGGTCGCGGTTCTGCTGGTGGTCTACGCGCAGAAAGTTGACTGGGAAGAGGTATGGAAAGTCATCCGCAACTATAACCGGATGGTGCTGCTGGGCGCTGTGGGGCTGGTTATTGTCAGCTACCTGATGTACGGCTGCTATGACCTGCTGGGCCGCGCCTACTGCGGCCACAAGCTGGCCAAACGTCAGGTGATGCTGGTGTCGTTTATCTGCTACGCCTTTAACCTGACGCTGAGCACCTGGGTCGGCGGCATTGGCATGCGCTATCGCCTTTACTCGCGGCTCGGCCTGCCGGGCGGGACCATCACGCGCATTTTCTCGTTAAGCATCACCACCAACTGGCTGGGCTATATTCTGCTCGGCGGGGTGATCTTCACCATCGGCGTGGTGCAGCTGCCCGCGCACTGGTATATCGATGAGGCCACGCTGCGCATTCTGGGCATCGTACTGCTACTGATTATCGCCGTTTATCTGTGGGCCTGCGCGTTTGCCAAACGCCGCCATATGACCATCAAGGGGCAAAAGCTGGTTCTGCCCTCGTGGAAGTTTGCGGTGCTGCAGATGGCAGTCTCCAGCGCCAACTGGATGGCAATGGGGGCCATTATCTGGCTGCTGATTGGCGAGGACGTGAATTACTTCTTCGTGCTGGGCGTGCTGCTGGTGAGCAGCATTGCGGGCGTAATTGTGCATATTCCTGCCGGGATCGGCGTGCTGGAGGCGGTATTTATCGCGTTGCTGGCCGGGGAGCATGTCTCTCAGGGAACGATTATCGCCGCCCTGCTGGCGTACCGCATGCTGTATTATTTCCTGCCGCTGGCGCTGGCAACGGTGTGTTATCTGGTGCTGGAGAGTCGGGCGAAGAAGCTGAGAGCGAAGAACGAGAAGGCGTTGGCGAAATAAAAGCAAAACGGCGACCTTGTTGCCGTTTTTGGTGTTTGTTCCCTCTCCCGTGGGAGAGGGTCAGGGTGAGGGCACCAGACCGCACCGCCACCCGGCAAAACAACCTTAACGACGGTTGCCTAAAATCCGCAGCAGCATCAGGAACAGGTTGATGAAGTCCAGATACAGCGTCAGCGCGCCCAGGATTGAGTATTTGCGCAGGTTTGAACTGTCGCGTACGTCGATCTGCTCGCCGATGTTTTTCAGCTTCTGGGTGTCATACGCCGTCAACCCAACGAAGATCACCACCCCGATGTAGGTCACGGCCCACATCAGCGCGTCGCTCTTCAGCCACAGGTTCACCAGTGACGCCAGCACAATCCCAATCAGCCCCATAAACAGCATGCTGCCGAAGCCGCTCAGATCGCGCTTCGTGGTGTAACCATAGAGACTCATCGCACCGAACATCCCGCCCGCCACCACGAAGGTGCTGGCGATGGAGGAGTAGGTGTAAACGATGAAAATACTGGAAAGCGTCAGCCCCGTTAGCGCCGAATAGAGCATAAATAGCGTGGTCGCCATTCCGGCACTCAGCTTTTGCACCAGACCAGAAAGCACAAATACCAGCGCCAGCTGCGCGATAATCAGCCCAAAGAAGGTGATTTTGCTCGAGAAGATAAACATCATCAGTTCAGGCGTGTTCGCCGCATACCACGCGATAAACGCGGTAAGCAGCAGGCCAACCGTCATCCAGCCGTACACCTGAGCCATATACGTCTGCAGGCCGCTACGGGTCTGCTGTACTATTGAATCGGAACGCGGAAATCGGTCCATGATTCACTCCTGATTAAGTTTAAGTAGACACACACGTTAAGATTAACACATCCACGTAAACCGACTACCAACGGCTGGCGGCTTGTTTATCGCTGTCGCGAGATTCTACCCAGCGGTCACCTTCCGGCGTGGCTTCGCGCTTCCAGAACGGCGCTTTGGTTTTGAGGTAATCCATAATGAACTCCCCTGCCGCAAACGCGCTGCTGCGGTGCGCGCTGGTCACCCCGACGAAGACAATCTCCTCGCCAGGCCACATCTCGCCGATGCGGTGAATAACCGTGACCCGGCCAAGCGGCCACCGGCCCCGTGCCTCGTCAACAATCTCCGTCAGCGATTTCTCGGTCATCCCCGGATAGTGCTCCAGCGTCAGTGCCTTCACGCTGTCACCGAGATTGTGGTTGCGCACCTTGCCGGTGAAGGTGACGACCGCGCCGTCTTCATCGCGTTCCGCCAGCCAGCTGTACTCTGTCCCCACGTTAAAACGCTCGGGACTCACCAGAATTCGGGTTTCAGCCATCTTAGCCCCCCGTAACCGGCGGGAAGAAGGCCACTTCATCCCCTGCGTTCAGCGGATGGGTGAATTCCACCAGCGTCTGGTTAACGGCGGCCAGCAGCTTGCCTTCGTCCAGCGCCAGCGCCCAGCGGTCGCTTTGTGCCGCCAGATGCGCGCGCAGTGCCGCGACGTTTTCGAAGGACGCGTCCAGCGTCAGGCTATCGGTATTCACCAGCTCGCGCACCTGCGCAAAAAAGAGCACCTTAATCATGGCTGTCCACCTTAAAATCACCGGATTTGCCGCCGCTTTTTGCCAGCAGGCGAACCGGGCCAATCACCATATCTTTCTGCACCGCTTTGCACATGTCGTAGATGGTCAGCGCGGCAACTGAGGCCGCCGTCAGCGCCTCCATCTCTACGCCGGTTTTGCCGGTTAAGCGGCAAAGTGACTCAATGCGCACGCGATTATGCTCCGGCTGTGCCTGCAGGTTCACTTCCACCTTGCTCAGCATCAGCGGATGGCACAGCGGAATTAAGTCCCAGGTGCGCTTGGCGGCCTGAATCCCCGCGATGCGCGCGGTGGCAAAGACGTCGCCCTTATGGTGGCTGCCGTCGATAATCATCGCCAGCGTTTCCGGCAGCATAGTGACAAACGCTTCCGCGCGCGCCTCGCGCACCGTTTCGGCTTTGGCGGAGACGTCCACCATATGCGCTTCGCCAGCGGCGTTAATGTGGGTCAGTTGTGACATAGCTTATTTCTTTAAATGGGGATGGAAATTACACGGACGGGTACGGGCGTCCAGCTGCGGGGCGATGATGTTTTCCCACGCGGTGCGGCAGGCTTTGGTCGAGCCCGGCATAGCGAAAATCAGGGTTCTGTTCGCCACCCCGGCAACGGCGCGCGACTGGAGCGTGGAGGTACCAATCTCTTCAAAGGAGAGCATGCGGAACACTTCGCCGAAGCCTTCTACCTCGCGGTCGAAAAGCGGGATCAGCGCTTCGGGGGCCTGATCGCCTGCGGTAAAACCGGTGCCGCCGGTGATCAGCACCACCTGCACCTCATCGCTGGCAATCCACTGCGAAACCTGAGCGCGAATGGCGTAGCGGTTCTCCTTCACGATCGCTTTATCGACGATGTGATGCCCCGCGTCATGGGCCGCCTCGCGCAGCCAGTGGCCAGAGGTATCATCCTCTTCGCCCCGGCGGTCGGAAACGGTAAGGATAGCAATGCGTGTCGGGATAAATTCTGCGCTTACCTGACTCATATTCTGATTCCTTCTTAAGCCTGATTACCCGCCGATATAAGACAGGTTCTGAGTAATACCGGTATTGCCCTGATGCAGGAAGTGGGTCTGTTTTTTATGCGTCAGCGCGTCAGAAATGCGTGCTTCAAGCGCGGCCTGCTGCGCATCATCTTCCAGCAGATCGCGAAGGTCCACGCCGCCGTCGCCGAACAGGCAAAGATGGAGCTTGCCAACGGAGGAGACGCGCAGGCGGTTGCAGCTGGCGCAGAAGTCTTTCTCATAGGGCATGATAAGCCCGATCTCACCTTCGTAATCCGGGTGGCAGAAGACCTGCGCCGGGCCGTCGCTGCGCTGGCGGATTTGATGGATCCAGCCGCGTTTCAGCAGCTCGTCGCGCAGCACCATGCCGGAGATGTGATGGCGACGGAACAGCTCGCTGCCCTCGCCGGTTTCCATCAGCTCGATAAAACGCAGCTGAATGGGGCGGGATTGGATCCACGCCAGGAAGGTATCGAGCTGATGATGGTTCACATCACGCATCAGCACCGTGTTGACTTTGACCTTCTCGAACCCGGCCGCAAATGCCGCGTCGATGCCGTCCATGACCTGCTGAAATTTATCCTGGCCGGTAATGGCGTGGAACTGACGGGCGTCCAGGCTATCGACGCTGACGTTGATCGCCGTCAGCCCCGCATCGCGCCAGTTCGCCACGTCGCGCGCCATGCGGTAACCGTTGGTGGTCACCGCAATCTGGCGGATACGTTCGTTTTCACGCACGGCGGCAATGATGTCGGGGAAATCGCGGCGCAGAGAGGGTTCGCCGCCGGTCAGACGCACTTTTTCGGTGCCGAGCTCAGAGAAGGCGCGCGTGACGCGGCGCACTTCATCCACGGAGAGAAAGCCGTTATTGGTGACGCTGCCCGGTTTGTAGCCATCGGGCAGGCAGTAGGTGCAACGGAAGTTGCACACATCGGTAATCGACAGACGTAAGTAATAAAACTTACGCGCGAAAGCATCAGTAAGTTGTGAAGCCATGTACACCTTTCCAGATCGGGAGGCACAGTCATTTCTTTCTGTACCCTGGTGGCAAATTCGCCACGGCCAGAGCGCCATATCTTTCGACACAGGCACAAGGGCTAGAGTGTATGTTTTCAATTTTGAAAACGTGGTTAGGGCGATAGTAGCGCGTAAATTCTCACGGCGCCATTATCGCCTTTCGCTATATAGTTACGTATATAGCGAATCAATCCTGCATTTTCGCTACAGAATACCTAAAAACCGCATTTTCACATTGATATACGTCATTTTGCATCGGGTGAGGCATCGTCTTTTAGGGGTAGTTAGGTTACTGTTACGCGATCGAACGTGATAAGGAATACGTATGCGCAATCGCACTTTTGCGGATCTTGACCGAGTGGTCGCTCTTGGCGGAGGACACGGCTTAGGCCGGGTTATGTCCTCTTTGTCGTCACTCGGCTCAAGGCTGACAGGGATAGTGACCACCACCGACAACGGCGGCTCAACCGGGCGCATTCGACGTGCCGAAGGCGGCATTGCCTGGGGAGATATGCGCAACTGCCTGAACCAGTTAATTACCGAGCCGAGCGTCGCGTCGGCGATGTTTGAGTACCGTTTTGGCGGTAATGGCGAACTTTCCGGGCATAACCTTGGAAATCTGATGTTAAAGGCATTGGATCACCTGAGCGTAAGGCCTCTGGAAGCCATTAATTTAATCCGTAATCTGCTGAAAGTTGACGCATTCCTGATCCCCATGTCAGAACAACCGGTAGACTTGATGGCCATCGACGCCGAAGGGCATGAAGTTTACGGCGAGGTGAATATTGACCAGCTCATTCTGCCGCCCACGGAGTTAATGACCTATCCGAGCGTACCCGCCACGCGAGAAGCGGTGGAGGCCATCGGAGAAGCGGATCTTATCCTGATCGGTCCGGGCAGTTTTTATACCAGCCTGATGCCCATTCTGCTGGTGAAAGAGCTGGCGCAGGCGCTGCGCCGCACCCCTGCCCCGATGGTTTACATCGGTAACCTGGGACGTGAACTGAGTCCGGCGGCGGCGAGCCTGTCGCTGGCAGATAAGCTTGAATTAATGGAGCAGTACGTCGGTAAAAAAATTATCGACGGCGTCGTGGTCGGGCCGAAGGTGGATGTGTCGGGTATTGGCGACCGCGTGGTGGTGCAGGAGCCGCTGGAAGCGAGTGACATTAAATATCGCCATGACCGTCACCTGCTGCGCGAGGCGCTGGAGAAGGCGATTCAGGCGCTAGGCTAGGTTCGTTTTGTGCGGCCTGATGCCCTCATAATAATGCCCGCACGGACGACCCCCTCTCCCTTGAGGGAGAGGTCTGGGGTGAGGGGGAACATACGACTCTGGTGGTCATTCCGTTCACTTTATGTTCCTTGCTACTCTGTAACGAC
>NZ_JUMS01000067.1:0-4370 GCF_001059415.1 Enterobacter sp. 940_PEND | reverse complement strand
CACCTCAAAAACACCATCATACACTAAATCAGTAAGTTGGCACCATTACCGAAGAGCTGATGACATTAATAGACAGCATTAACCATTCAGGCAAAGGCTCTGTTTGGTTTGCAGGGCAAGGTATTAAAGATGCATCTATGGGCTGGAAGATGCGCAGAGAAAGGCTTTCCCCCGCCTTCACGACTAAGCTAAGTGATATAATTAAAGTGAAGTGAGCTTCCTTTTTACGCCCAGCCATTTGGTATACCTCATCATTGACTTTCATTATACAATACGGCAGGGTTTTACAGTCTGTTACAATGTGACGGAATAGTAAGTCGTACTAAAGCTGTTATTTTCACGGTAAAAATAGGGAGAAAAAAGGAATATGAAGGGTCTATATACTATTTTAATACTACCTGTTCTCGTAACAGCTTGTAGTATGAATGATATAGCAACTACAAACCAGAAAATCAGTGATGGTGCCTCAGGAATAATGAATTCCCTGAGAGGTAACTCCTCAGGAAATGATGAGCAGCGTATGAAAGTATCTCCTTCAG
The DNA here is from genome assembly GCF_001059415.1 of Enterobacter sp. 940_PEND. NCBI lineage: Bacteria > Pseudomonadati > Pseudomonadota > Gammaproteobacteria > Enterobacterales > Enterobacteriaceae > Enterobacter > Enterobacter sp. 940_PEND. Next base: position 3,831 of record NZ_JUMS01000067.1, on the reverse strand, counting down.
AAAAAAAGAATCGACCTCTAAAAGTTATACTGTACCAGTAGATGTTGATACTGCAGCAGCAAGAATTAAAAGGAAGTTTAAGTTTATCTCTAATGATGAACTGAGATCAATTAGAGAAAAAAATAACGATGGCGAATGGACTGCCAGCGCAATTACCGATAGTAATCAGGAATGGGATGCGATGACTGGAAGTTATTATAAAATGGGCTCAGATTGGGGCGACTATGATGATCACCTAACTATTGAGCTAGAAAAAAATGGGTCAGGTAGTCGTATTCATATAACGTACAGTTCTTCTTCAAAGCAAAGACTCGCAAGTAGCGGCTTGCAGGATTTAATGCAAAATATTAAGAATGTAGCTGAAGGGAAGTAACTAATTATTAAGGGTGTGGATATTGCTATATCCGCACTCATAAATCTATAAGGAGTAAGTGTGTTTAATCTCTTGTCCTATTTCCATAATAAATATAAAGGCCGAATTATAGAGTGTGACGAAACTCTGGATTACAGAGCCAACTTTGAGCATGCATTAAAATTTACAAAAGGGCTGGGCTTTAATGAAGGTTCAATAACGGATTTGAAGGATGGTGAATTGGATTATCATAATATGATGGCAAAAGTGTGTCATGAAGCAGAAGTGGATAGCTTCTCTTTTTCAGCAGGGCAATGTCTCAAGTGGTGTCATTTCCTTCAGCCATATTTTGAATCCGCACTTGGCTGTAAAATTTGGACGACAGTCGGTCAATTATGGAAGGGAGATAAATGGCTTTATAATCCCACATATGATGAATTTGAAAAATGGTCCAACAAGGGATTTCAGCCCGAAGATTTTTCTGAGACGCCTGCTCTAAATCTTCATGCCTGGTATACAACAGATACTGGTCATTTGATTGATATTTCATATCTGAGTACTCTTTCAAATGTATTTCCTGATTGCCATGAATATACTGGAGGTGTGCTGGTAGGTAAGCCAAATGATATTTTTCCTGGCTATCAATACGTACCTATAGTCGTTGGGCAAGGTATAGTAGAAAAAATTCAAAGCAAATCTTTTATACCTTTTCTTGCTAATGACGTTGAGGATCTAATGTCTGTTGGAATGGTGATATATGCAGACCCTAACAATGAATAATATAAGAAAGTTGACGATCATCTGAGGCGTTGCTAACATCACCAGTGCATTAGAAGTCGCTACGGCGACCATCCAAAACCCCTGTAACCTGAGAGGGGTGCCTTCGGGCGGTTACCAGCCAATGCTTCAGCGGTCTGAGAGAAGCGCCTTCGGGTGACTGCCAGCTAATGTCCCACATACCTGAGAGGGACGCCTTATGGCGGTAAACCCGTTTAACCTTTGAAAACGGGGGCCACTAATGTGGATAAGGTCACCGACCAAAAACTGGCCGGCTAACGCCTCAATGATTCACATCTTCCTGATGTTGAATTGTCATTAAAGGAGCTGAATCAGGCTCTGATCTTTCACTACGTTATGATTCTTGCCAGGGATACGCCCTGAGTTTCGTACGACTTTTGCATCGACGGATAAGGCCATTTGGCACATTTGGCCGCTTACGGAGTTGCATTAGGAGCACGAAGCTGCGCGGCGTCACTTGTGAAGTGGCGAAGACACTACCAAGTGACGCGCGCAGCGCATAACGTCTCAACCCACGTACGACGTGGTTTTCAACGTTTTACTACCATCTGACCAACATGTAGTCCGTGTTAGTACGGTATTAAACTCACTTTTACATCAACGTAAGCACGACGGAAGGCCGTCTGAACGTTCAATTATCAGTAAGGAGGAAATCGACTCGGTATCGATGGCGACACTACGAACAGTAGTGTTGGAGGCAGCTTGACGTAAGTCAGCTCTGCATAAGCAGCAAACAGATCAGAGATCTGGGGTGCCTCGCAAGAACTCAACAATTCGCCGCCCCGATGCACAGATACCAGTTGAGACGCAGGAAGCGCAAAAGCAACCGTGTCGTCGGGGATGAATTACTGGGGTACAGATCCGTCCGCTTATTTACAAGCCGAGGGACGTGTATCCCTGTGGAGATATAGGAATGTCCAGATTCAGTAAACAGCTGTGCAAACAACTTGTCACACTTGCTCGTCAGGGAAGGGGAAGTTATAAAACTGTGGCTGACCGCTCAAGAATTGCAGAACGTTTTTCTGAACGTCTGTCTGAACTGAATATTCAGATTAGGGACGTAAAACATATCAAAACTTCCCATATTGAAAAATATATTGAGAGCAGGAAGGCAGACAGTTTGTCTCTCAGGACGTTACAGAATGAGATGTCTGCTATCCGCTCTGTTTTATTATCAGCAGGAAGAAATAAACTGGCCGATCCCAATCATACCAGCCTGAGTAATCAGGCCCTGGGAATTTCTGGTGCTAACCGGGATGGCACTAAACTTCCTATTACAGATGAAAAACTTAATGCGGTTGTGAATTTTGCGCTTAAAAAAGATGAAGGTGTTGCGCTCGCGGTACAACTTTCAAGATACCTTGGATTGAGAACAGAAGAAACCGTGCAGTCCGCAAAGTCGTTAAAAACATGGAAGCAGTCATTGATTAACAATAATGAGCGTGTCCGTGTTGTTTTCGGGACTAAAGGCGGGCGGCCGAGAGAAACAACAGTTTTCAATCGTGAAAAAGTTTTATCAATTCTTGATAAGGCAATTCATTATGTCAGTGAACATAACGGAAAACTGATTGATAAACCTTCTCTGCATACTGCAATAGATCGTTACCGAAATATTGTACGAGAGGCAGGGATGAATGGTAAAAATGCCCCGCATAGTTTGCGTTACGCTTATTCACGTGATGCTGTAAATCATCATATTAAAAATGGAATGAGCCGCGACGAAGCTGAAGCATTAGTATCGATGGATTTGGGGCATGGAGATGGCCGTGGTCGTTATATTAAACAAGTTTATTTTCGCGGTGAAACAGAATAAGTTGTTTCTTTACTGAATTTTCAGGACGTAGCGCCACAGCTCATTCAGGGCTGTGGCTTTTCTAAATTTCAATCCGTATCTTTACATGCTCGAATAACTGTCATGCGTGAAACGCCGGCGAGCCTTGCCGTTTCATTTATTGATTTTCCGTTTTTCTTGCGAAGCGTTCTAATTAACTCATGTTTTTCCTTATCTGCTAGCCTCCCCCTGTATTTCCCTTTTTCCTTGGCGGCTGTAATTCCTTCCATCTGCCTTCTGCGACGATCTTCATAATCTTTACGGGCGATAGCAGCTAACATGTCCAGCATCATATTATTCACTGCCCGGAGCATACTATGAGTAAAGTCATAAGCTGATGGTGTGGACAGGGCAATGTGACTTGTAGGCAAATCAAGGCTTATTATTGAAAGCGATTTCTCATTAATCATCTTTTTTAAAGATTCCCAGCCATTATCATCCAGGCGTGAAAGCCGATCTACTTGTTCTATAAGTATCGCATCCCCTGGCTCTGTATCCTGAAGCAGTCTCATCAGTTCCGGTCGGTGCAATGCTGCGCCTGAAGCATTTTCAACATACCAGCCAGCAATGCGATGATTGTGTTGTTGAGCAAAGTCCTTGAGCCTCGATTTTGCACGCAGTGCATCCTGTTCCTGAGTTGAAGCACGAAGATATCCAAATATAAACAAAGTTCCTCCGGCAGTAACATTAAAATAGTCACATTCCAATCGGTATCATTTAAGTGGTAACTTATTTATATTCTACCAATAAACTGGATAGTATTTAATAGGTATACCCATTTGATACCCAGGTTGACATAATCACTATTTGCTCTGAAAATAGACAGGCTTACTTGTTGCTACATGCAACC
>NZ_JUMS01000066.1:0-39047 GCF_001059415.1 Enterobacter sp. 940_PEND | reverse complement strand
CAATGCCTTTATCACTGGTTTGCATTCTTCATCCCCGTCAGGCGTTCCCAGAAGTACGTCAGCGCCACGGAGCCCATCGCTCCACTGATACCTGACGTAACCAGAATCATGTAAAGGCTCAGCCCACTTTCAACGCTGATCAGGCCACCAATGAGACCGGTAAATCCGGACACTGCGATTTGCGCCAGTGCGTTGATCCAGCTCCAGGTGGCTTTATTCTGCTTCACGTCAATAAGGTATCGGACCAGGCCGCCCCAGCATGACAGAGCAAGGACAATCAGCCATGACACTCCGGCAATGCTTTCTTTATCTTGCATACGTTTAGCCATATCACCTCCGAATAACGGGGTGCTGTTTGTGTAGTGGGGAAAGGCCGTCAGACACGATAGCTACGTGGCATCTGGAATTGATTGTCTGCGGCCTGAATAAAAAACCCGGCGACAGGCCGGGAAGATGAGGGTAAGGCAATGTCGGCTCTCTGGCCGAAGGGTCCCAGGTAGTGGGTTCTGTGTGCGGCGTACCGCAAATAAAAAAGCCCAAGGCGTTAACCTCGGGCTTGAATTCTTTGTGTCGACAATCAAAGCTATGGCGACGATATCAGATTTACATGAAATATATGCGTTTCAATCCAGTTTTGCAAGACTTCTATCTAAATTTGTCGCCTTTTGTTGTGAACGTGATCGCGTAACCTGCAACAAAGCACCGTTGTCCAGGCGCAGGAAGATGCGACGCATATCAATCCAGCGCTCCGTAAACGTCTCGGACCAGTTCTTTGGCGTTACGCCCACCAACTCCGCCAGTTTCTGGTATTCGTACGTCTCCCGCCCCGCCAGCTCTGCTTTCACGTCCTGAGCCGCCAGCCAGATAAGCTTCTTCAGACGCTCCATCGTCTTGCCGGCCACCTTCTTCGCGCCGAGCTGCTCCCGGAATTCTGCCCACGCCCACTGGGTGATCGCCACCTGGTACTCGAAGCGGATGTTCTCGCTGTAGTTCCACAGCAGCCATGCTTTCTGGTGGTCTTCCAGCGACAGCACAGCGCGGCGCCACGACGCTGTCACGAACTCAACCGGCCCCACCAGCGCGATGGATGAGCCTTTGGCGCGGGACTGGCTGCCGCTCATCGGAGGGCCGTCCGGGTTAACTTTCCGACCGGTGACCGGATCGGTGATTTTCTTCCGTCCCCGGCTGCGCGCCGTCGCGGTGAATTGCGCGTTTTCGGCGAAGGCTACCAGTTGCCCTTTCGTCGCCCCGCTCAAATCTGCGGTCGCCACAATGAGCTGCTGACGTACGTATTCCAGTTGCTGACTGTTCATGCGGCTTCCTTATGTGGCTGGTTGGTTTTGGTCTGGCTGTGCTTTGCTACTGGCGGCATGCTGGCGCGCTTAACGCTCTCAACCTGGTATCGGGTTATCTCGTCTCTGGTCACGGCGCGCACTCCCCAATAATGATCTGCCCCTTCTCTCCCCAAAGTTTTGTAACCCGGCCATCCCAGACGCGGCTGTCGTCGTCGAAAATGGCATCGAGAAGCGCCTTTTCCAGGTTGTCTTTATCCGGTTTCTGCTGATGCGCCTGGCCGTTGAGTTGCGCGCGCTTCTTCTGGCTCCAGCTTTTTGGCATGGGAATGATGAAGGTGATGTGATAACCGGATTCAGGAATGTTGATTCCAAGCAGGCGCACTTCGGCTTTGAAAGCCCAATATGCCGCCGTCGCAGGTCTTTTATGCCAGCGATCTCTCTGTGTCATGCGCGGCTTACTGACCGGCGTGATATCGTAAATATTCATACCTTCACAAGCCCCTCTTTCAGCCAGATAACCTGCGTGCGGGCCATGCCTTCCAGCGCGCACTCCTTTGCATATTCCGCATCGACCAGACGGGTGCGGCGATCAATCTCGTCGTGGCAGCTGCTGCATGCGATGGTGGCGATCAGGTCAGGCGGCTTAATTCCGGTCCCGCACAGGCCGGCAAGGCGGATATGTGCCAGCACTGAGGTTTCAGGATTGCCGTTGCATACGCCGGGGATCCGCACCTGACATTCCCGCCCGCGTGCCGCTTTGCATAAATTAGCCATGCGCTCTCCTCGCCGCGAGACGCAGCCATTTCTGATCCACCAGGCGGGCGGTGTAGCCTTTCAAGGTCGGGATGTCGGACGGCTTAACCGCGGGCTTACGCTTTCGGCGCGCAGGGACGCGGAATATTTCGTTGGTGATGACGCGGGAAAGTGGAGTAGACATCAGGCCTCCTGCTTATCGCGCAGCTGCTGGTATTCACAGTTGGATGTGGCAGAGCAATAACTCCACTGCATCCCCCTGTGCTCACCCTGCTTTCCGTTGATCGACGCGTGGACTAACGCCGGGTTGCATCCGTACTTCTTGGTCGATTGCATTGATGGAAACCAGTATCCAAACCCATCTCTCTCTGCAATTACAGGCATTTTATTCTTGTTGGATAGCCCGGTTTCATTGGCGTGCTTCATGTTCATGGCATGCGTGCACCACTCAAGATTCTCTGGCAGATTGTTGTGCTTATTTCCATCGATGTGGTTAACGTGCGGGTAGTTATTAGGATTTGGCACAAACGCGAGCGCCACGAACCGATGTAGCATTTCGTGTTTATTAGAAAGTGATACCCTGATGTATTGGGATGATGTGCATCCCTTAAGAATCCGCCCAGCTATAGTTCTAGTGGTCCACGTCTTCTTATCGCTCCCGCACGTAGTAACTTTGCGAGACAAACTACGGACGCGAGCAAGAGAGCTAACCTCAAACCGGCCTTCATACCCCGGCACCGGCTTCCAAATTTCATTCTCAAACATGATCGTGTCCTTTTTCGTGATATTCGGAGTTGGCGGGGATCCGCAATTTGATACCGCGTTCAGCACACCAGACTTCAATGCGGCGCAGGTAGAAGGTCATCTCTTCGGTGTCGAGTAGCTTGGTGGACTTCACCATCTTGGTTTCACCAAGAACGGTTACAGGCTTGGCGGGACAGAACATATCCTTCATAAATTCATGAAGGTCTTCCTCTGTTAGCTTGCTTTCAGCATGCCGGTTGACGGCAGATGCAACGTCACCATTCCACATCCAGAGAAGGGCATTTTGGGAGAGGCTGCGCTTGTCCTTCCAGGGCTTGATGATGAGGCGATAGCAGTCGCCAGACTCCAGCATTGGCTGTATCTGCTGCCCGATGGCGGAAAAATTGGATTTGTGCAGACGGATGCCGTCTTTGTTCATGCTCATACGGCCTCCTTAACGGAAACCGCAGAATGCAGAAAATCGCAGGTGCATTTCTGCATCTGTGACAAGGTGAGGAGTTCAGATTGTGGTCGCATTTAAGTCCCCTTAAATGCGCAGAAGTCACCAACGGGTGTTCAGGCCATCAGCAAAGAAAGTATGGACGGTTGATTCAACAAAATCAACTCAAGAGAAAGGCCTCCGAAGAGGCCCTGGGCGGGTCGATATGTGAATCCCCATATCGCTTGTATGGTAGCTATGTCAACTCAGGCAGTTTGAAGCCAGCCATGTCTTCTGCCCGGATGGGAGGTGACAGGCAGTCAGCAAAGACCAGTGAACCATCGAGCAAGATAACGAAACTCCACCCTCTGAACAGGCTGGCGCTACACCAGTCGGCCTTAAGCGGCACATCTGGCATCCTGTCCGGGAAGGTTGGGTAATGCTCTGCAAGCCACTCCATTGCGTCGCAGCGATTGAGAGTATATTTGTCGTACATCATGCCTCCTGCTGCGGTGCTGCTGCTATCATCCGGCGATACACATCGTAAGTTCCGAATTGTTCATCACCAGCCTCAAGCATTTCATGGGTGGGTTCTTCTGGCACCAGCACCCAACCATCCGGAATAACCGGATAGTTGCCAGCCTCATACGCAACGCGCAACCAGTGGAAAAACACCTCCGTCATCACGCATCCACATTCGACGTCAATGGTGCCTGTCTGCTGCGAAAGCCACTGATCGAATGGCAACTTGTTAGCCGTCGTTACAGGTTCAACCATATTGTTGGAGTCACCGGAATGGTCAACCATAGCGAGCTTATCCTCGGTATGGTTGGTTATCGCTTCCTGAAAGCGTTCAAGCTCCACGTACTCCTGGCATGACCAACCGCCATCAACAAAATCGCGAGCTTCAACAGCGTCGAAAGTGAACGATGTTTCACCGCCAGTTGGTGAGGTTAAGCCGTACAGGTCTGCTACCGGCTTAAACTGTGTGGCTGGAATATTTTCCGGAATATTTTGCGGTTCGTTTTGTGGTCGATCGACACCCTGAAGCATGGCGGCGCGGCAGGCGTTCCAGCCGACAGCTTTTCCGTGTTCAAACGCGCTGTCAAAGTCATCATCCATTTCCATCGCAGCGGGCACAGATACCGGCGCTGGCGGGGCGGTGTAGAGCGGCGTTACTTCTCGCAGCGGGTCGGCATAAGCATTGCCACTATCGAAGCTGACGTTGTTTTTTGCGCCGCCGCCTGACAGTAGCCACGCCACCGGCTCCGCTTCGAGCGATGCCAGCGCCAGCTTCATCGCCGCCAGCGCCATTGCCGCATCTTCGTTTACTGCGCCGGGCACAGCATCGCGCTCTTCTTCAAGCTCCGCGATGGTCGTCAGGAGCCATTCTTTGGTAATAGTGCTCATGGGTTAGTCCTCCCTGTCAGACGTTCGCGTAGAGTTAACTTGCGTGGCAATCTTTCGTTGTCAGCAATCTCAACTACAGTGCAGGCACATGAGCAGAAAGTGCTTTCTCGTTTATGCTTCAACAGCACCGCTTCGTTGTGGGCCGATTCCTTGTCCGTTGCGCTAAGTTCATGCACATCAAAACCCTTGCTGTCGACGAACCACCCGTGAATAACTGCGATAAAACGAGCCATATCAATCTCCTTTCCAGGCTTTATCTGTTATCAAACTCCCGTAGCGATGAATATCACGCTTACCTGCAATCAGCGTCTCCTTAGCGTCACTGCCATCGCCGAGGTAAACTGGTCTGCCACTCAAGGTATTCTGAGGTTTTTTTTCAACATCAGACTTCATGGGTAATTCACTAAGTTCAGCAATGCGCTCCTCTGCGGCCTCTAGTTTTCTCCTTAACGCCTCGCTACAACCCTCAGCTCTTCGGATTGCCAACTCCAAATGTTTATTCAGCGCATCTGCGGCTTCCAGCTCATCCAGCAGCGCCAGAATGTCGTCATCCCCATGATTTTCGGCCGATTCACGCAATGCACGTTTGTCGATGTTACTCATGGCTGCAATCCTTTGCGAAGCTGGGCGGCGAAAGCATTGGCGAAACGCTGTAAATCTGCGGTAACCATCACTTTGTAGCTGTCATCTCCAAACTCATCCATCAGTTGATCAGCTTCAGCAGCCATCATCTCCACACCCTGCGCCCGCACTTCAGCCAGGAAAGCGTCGGTAGCCGGGGTTTTTAGTCCATCTCGTAGTTTTTTATATGCGCTCAGCATTGCCAACTCTGGCACTTCGTCAGCACCCGCCTGATAAAGATCAAGCGCCTCCATCATCAGTTTACTGAATGGTGCTGGCTCCGATTTTTTCAAAAGCGCATTCTCCGCAGCCAACGCCGCGAGATTGGATTCAAGTTCGGCGAGCTTCTGCTCGTTCTCGATCGCAACCTGATACAGCTTTTCAAGCTTAGCCATTGAAGCCAGAAGACCGTTGTGCTTTATCATTTCGACCAAATTTTTAATGCTCATACCCCTACCCTCCCCCAAACCATCAAAACTCGCTTCATCGCCGCGCTGTTGCGGCATTCCTGGCAGATCACGTTTGTCTCTGTGCGCTGCACCAGCTTCGAATTACCCTTCGGCATGGCAGGGATGGTTTCCGGTGCGTATTTCATGCCGTAGCTGGTCAGCCGATAAAGCCGCTGGCCATGCTTACCTTCGAACTCGATCAGGCCGTCTGCAAACAACGTGCTTAACGGGCCGGAAATCTTTTTGGTGGTCATGCCGATCATGCTGGCAATACGAGCACTGTTCAGGCCAGGGTTATTACGCAGGGCTGCAAGAATCTGCCCACGAATTGTTATGGTCATGCTGCCCCCTTAGAACGGTAAGAATCCCACGTGAATGACAGAGTGCACCCGCCTCCATCGCTCATGCGATCAAGAACGCGTTCGCCGATGAATGCAGCCAGTTCTTCCCGGGTCTGGTTGCTGATCAGGATGGTTGGCTTCATCCGCTCATAACGGGTGTTGATGATTTCGAACATGATCAACTTCTCGGCGTCGCTTCCGAACTGCACGCCGACCTCGTCGATAATCAGCAGGTCGGGCTTCGTGAAGTAACGGATCACTTCGTCTTCAGTACGGCTTGACCCCTTCGACCAGGTTGACTTGTACTCCCTGGCAATTTTCAGCGCGGTGGTGAACACAGCTGAGCTTTGGTGCTCGGTGATTGCATGCCGGGCGATAGCCAATGCGAGGTGGTTCTTGCCGGTTCCAGGCTTGCCACACATCACCAGGCCGCCCCCCTTCTGCAAACGCTCAGGCCAGCGGCTGGCGTATGCCTGACAGACCTTCAGGGCGCGTTTCGCTTCTTCGTTCACCGGTTCATAATTCTCCAGTGAACAGGATTCAAACCTGGCCGGGATGCTCAGTCCATCCAGCAGGCGCTCGATGTTTCTTTTTCGGGCTGCTTCGTTGATGCTAATTCTTTCCGCCTGCAAGCGGCCTAACTCCTCTTTGAGGCATTCAGGGCAGCAGCTTGGGCGCGGGGGAATTTTCACAACAGAGTTTAAGAAATGCCTGGTCCTGCATTCAAAGGGGCCATGCGTTTCGCAGTTCTCGGTGCTGATAGTTAGCTCGATATCTTCATGCTGAACTGGCGGCTGGCTCAGCTCAGTAATGCGTTTCTCAAGTTGATTGATTTTTTCATCCAGCGTCATGATCAGTCCCTCGCCCATGCAGGAATTTCAGTCTGGCCATAGTCTTTGCCAGCAAAGTTCTCAGATACCCGAGACTGCGCGCGAGGCGTCTGCTTGGCTATCTTTGGCTCAAACAAACCCTGCCAGCCATTCGCGATGCTCTGGTTGATGATTTCTTCAGGCTGGTATCCGCTGCACTTGCAACGCTCAAGCAGGTTGATGGCCTGGGTTACCGTCTGCTGAGACTTAATCGGTTTCTTCAGGTCGCGACGATAATCGACCCATGACTTCCAGACTGAAACTGACAGCCATTCAGGAAGCTCGACACCAGCCGGATCGAACGGAACCGGTTTGGGGGATTTAGGGGGTTTATTAATATTGTCTTTATTGTCTTTTGTAATAGTGTCTTTTGTGTGTCCCCATTTTGGTGACAGGGTTGTCACTGTTTTGGTGACACTTTTTGTCACCACCGTAGGGACACTGTCACTACCATGGTGACAGTCACTACTATGGTGACATTTTGGCGCAGGCTTAGTGCCCGGAATTACCCACTCACTCAGGTTTTTGTTGGGCCCGATCAGCATGCCGTCGGACACCAAAACATTCATCGCAATGAGTTCGTTTTTGGCAGCGTTAACCTTCTGGCGAGGTAGTCTGGTCAGCTCAGAAAGTTGTGAGTCTGCTATGCGGTCCATCTTCTTGTTGAACCCATAGGTTTTGCGGCAAACAGCATGAGCTACCTTGGCCTGATTTTTGGTCAGGTTCGCGCCGATAAGCTCCTCATACAACTCGTTTGCCAGACGGGTGTACCCATCGTCTGTATCGGCCACGCGTTGCTCCTGTATTCCCGAAACTACAGCGGGAAAGTTGAGAATTTCTGCGGTGTTTGACATACTTACTCCCGTTACTTGGCGTAACACAGTGTTTGGAAGGCCTTTGAAGTGACCGCTTCAAGGGCTTTTTCTTTTCTGGTGCCTCTCACATAACCCCCAACATCGAAGTAACCATCGTCATCAGTGGCCCTACCTGCTCCGGCATGAGGCGGAAGAGCGACGCTATACCTTCGCTTACCTCTTTCAGCTTCTGATGCTCTGGAGCGTCCAGCAGCACAGCCTGTTTAGCTTCAGCACACTCTTTCATCGCGGATGCGATCAGCGACATCGTGTCGTTCTGCGGTGCCAGGCGGTTGCGAAATTCCAGCGGCAATACGGACATGATTGCCGGTGCCAGCTGGCGAATGTTGTTGGCAGCATATTCGGTGTCGCCGTCGATCCAGCGGAACACCTTCTGCATCTGGCGGTGAGAGTCGGTCGGGATATCCAGACCGGTGCCGCCGGTTGCCCGCCACTCTTCAACAATCAGCGCCGCGACAAATTCACGGCTGCGGCAGTCAGCTGCCCAGGCGCGAACAGCCGCGCGGATCCCATCGATGTTTAACGCCGCTGAATCAGGCTCCCGGCGATTCTGGTAAATCATCGCCGTCGGCGAAAATTTGTTACCTTGTTGATACGCAAGTGAATGCATTGCTTTCCCTTTCGTGGTTAGGGCCGCCAATCAGGCGGCATTATTTTTTGGTGGGAACAACGCATCGAGAGATGTATTGCTCCCCAGCTTATTCATCGCGTCAACCAGGCGGCGGCACGAATCCAGGTCTGGTGCTCGTATGCCAGCTTCATAGTTAGCAAGGCGGGACTGGTTCCAGCCGCACGAACCTGCTAACTCTGATTGAGTGATGCCAAGCTTCTTACGTTCGTTGGCGATATTGTTCATGCTGATCCTTTCAAGAATGGTCACTCAGCATCATTAAACACAATTCGTGATTATTAATCAACACAATTCGTGTAAAGCTTTTTAACACGGCGCGTGATACAAAATGAGAATGAATAGAATCGAAGATATAGCGGGCCGCATTAAGCGACTTCGCGAAGATAAAGGGCTGTCACAAAAGGCTCTCGCAGAGCTTTGCGGGTGGGCCTCGCAGTCACGCATAGGGAATTACGAATCAGGCACCAGGAGCGTTAGCGTTGATGATGCAACTGTAATAGCTAAGGCGCTGGGGGTTGCGCCTGCCGAGCTGCTTTTTGGCGATGACTACAAAGGCCCTTACAAGCCAGGTGATAAATACCCAGTTATAAGCAAGGTGCAGGCAGGAGCATGGTGCGAAGCTGTTGAGCCGTACACCCTTAAAGATATCGACCTTTGGCTTGAATCAGATGCTCACATTCAGGGGGAGGCGTTCTGGCTGCAGGTTGATGGTGACTCAATGACAGCACCGGCGGGTCTTAGCATCCCAGAAGGAACCTTTGTCCTCTTCGATACTGGGCGCGAGGCAATCAACGGCAGTCTGGTAATAGCAAAGCTATCCGATTCTAACGAGGCGACTTTTAAGAAGCTGGTGATCGATGGTGGGCAGAAGTACCTGAAGGGTTTAAATCCACAGTGGCCATTGGTAGCGGTGAATGGTAACTGTCGGATTATCGGTGTTGCTGTAGAGACGAAGCTGCGGCTGGTGTGATAGCCGTCATCATTCAATATGATTGATGAAAATCATCATAAAGTTTGTGTTCTTTTAGTCGATTTTAAGTGTATATATATCATGTGCGCGCGATATAGAGATGTTTCCTTTCAAAGTCAATTATTTCATTGCTAAATCGTGCTTATTGAGCGGAAATCGTCCAATTCGCATTGAAAATCGATTGGAGAGATCCTATATAAGGAGTATAGTTAGTGACCCAAGAATTTAGAGATGCTGTAAAAGTGACAGATGCAGAAGCTTCTTTTCAAGAAAGGCAACTGTATCAGGTTCAGATAGCTGTGAAGGCTTTGATTGATTTCGTTGTCACTAGCTTTGAAGAGTTGGGTATCGAAAAGTTACATGAGCTCGTTGATCCGTCACTTGATGAGGTTCATGAGATCATTCTCAAGCTTGATACCAAAGCCAAGCAACTTGGCGCTCTTGACCTACAGCAGGTATTGCTTACCGCGCAGATACTGATTCGTGATATTAAACAGAAAAACCCAGATCTGTGTGCACAAAGCTCCAAAATTCTCAAAGGGGCTGTAATTTTTAAATAACTTTCTTTTGGATGAAACGAGGCACTGCGGAGGCGCATATGAATAAACTCCACACAATTTCTGAGATGCTTAAACTGGCTGGCCGTCTTAATGAAATCGTTGCAGAAATGCAAGCTCGCAAGGATGCTATCCTTGCAGAAATGAACAAGAAAGCTGCATAACCCAGTTCTAATGTTCATATTAAACCCGGCCACCGCGCCGGGTTTTTTTGTGTCTTCCATACCGAGATCCAAAAGTTACTGCGCTGGCGTTAAAATCAATGACTTACACTAACCACTAAAGCAAGCATCCAATGCAATTCAATCACTTATGACGTGATCCAAAATAACCTGCGCTGGCGCATGTTGCTCCTGCACTTTTTTGTCACTCCTGCACTACCTTCCTTTCCGCACTATCTCGGCTGCATCCCTGTTCACTCCCTTCCCTGTCACGTTTCCTGTTTCCTTCCGGTACTGCTCCAGCTTGTCGATGATGTTTTGCTGGGTCATGGGTAAATCAGCCAGTGACAATTCCATCACCGCCCGCCCCATCGCCTGAATTTTCATGCTTATACGCTCTTCATCCAGAACCATGCACATCCCTCCTGCTGTTTTTTTAAGCGTAGCACTGGTATTTAAAAAAATAAATTCCCTTTCAAATCAGCAACAACACGCTTTGTTGTCATCATTAATCACAATTCGTGTTGACCAATAAAACACAATATGTGATTATCAATCCATCGAAACGAAACATCGACAGCTGAGCGAAGTTAGCCAGCGGCGAAGTGGAGATTTGGTCAGTCGAACGGCGCGACAGTAAACCATGCGTCGGACCATAGGCGGGCTCAGGAAGAGCGGCAATTATGGCAAAGCGCAAACAGATTTATTCCAGTCCATTCGAAGCTGAGTGGGCTGGGCTGAATCACAGAGTCTTTCACGCCCGATTGGGCATCACGTTCCAATGGCTAGCCGCTGCCACCCTTTTCGACGCGGCGCACTGTATCGGAGGAGTTATGTAACAGGTAACAGTGACGACTGAAAACCAACATTCAGCCCCGGATTATGCCGGGGCACACAGTGGAATGTTTTGGGGTGTGAGTGGGCCAAATATTTGGTAGCGAAGTTCAGTATACAGCTCGGTATGTCGGCGCTCTGAACGTAGTAGACAGCAGACAAGTCGTTAACACCGTGTTTCCCGACACCACACCACCAAAGCATTTCTCCCGCATCAGCGGGTAACGACAGAGGGTAAAGCGATGGCAAAAGTTGTTCTGGTCTGGAATCCACAGAAGACAGAGTGTGTCGGTTTTTTAGAGCGAGAACCTGATGGTTCCACTTGGGATTGTGGATCAGATGGTGACGCGGAGCATGCAGCTGGCGGTATGAGATGGAATCCAGTTTCCACTCTCGCCGATAGCTTCAGGGAGCAATACGAAGACGTTGATGACGAATGTTTCATGCAGACCATTGAAGTTGATCAGTCATTAGCCGACGCGGTTGAAAGAGAAAAAGAAGATTAACCCGCCACGGCGGGTTTTTTATCGGGCATACATAGGCAGATTTTCGAGTCTGCCCATTTATGACAACAGGCGGTCATCCACCGCCCATTGAAACACTGAATAAATGCGTTGAAGTCTTGTATTAACCGTTCCGTTCGCCGCGATAAGGCCAAGAGGATTTATGAGCAACCCAATCACAGTAGGTTTTACAGGCCTGACGAAGCGAATTTTCGCGGGTCGTTCAAAGCCGAGCAAATTGGCGCCCGGTGTTCGCGAGTTCACCGGTGAGAAATTTGATGTCACAGACGAGGCGCTATTTGCAGTGGCCCATCTTCTCGCGGTTCGCGATGACATCCTGATATTCCCGACAGCTGATGGGAAAGAGATTCACCTCCGCGCCGACATCAAAGAAAAGCGGGAGGCATCATGACAGTCACCCACAACGGCAAGCAGTACACCGCCAAAAAGCTTAACGATAACGAGGGGCAGCTGACGTCGGTATCGGCACCGCGTGAAAAACTGGTGCTGAACCGCTGGCAGATGAATATCGCTGGCCTCCTGAAACAGGTTGAGGTGAAGGTATGATTGGAATGCACTACGGCACCGCATCAGTGCCACGTAGCGAGGTTTTACCGGGCACAATGCTGCAACACCACGGTAAAACTTATCGCGCCTCTGCGAACGTTGAGAAAGGTCTGTACGCCTTCAACATCTTCGAAAAAACCATCATCAAAAGTGATTCCGTCGTTGTGCTGCTGAATGAGCGCGGCGAACCGATGGTTCACTGATATTAACCCCCCTATTCAACCGATCGGCCTGGCTTTCTGTGGGCGGGATCTGCACATCCAAATTTCAGGAGAAACCATGAGCGAAGTAACGGACTTAACTGTCATCGAAATCAAGCCGGAGCAGGCGCCAGTGCTTTACGTAGCTGGCGGCCTTGACGCTTATCTCGAGCAAATTCGCCAGGCAGTAAATGAAGTGCCGGACCTGTCCACGAAGAAAGGTCGTGACCGCGTTGCCTCTCTGGCGGCGCAGGTGTCCCGCAGCAAGACGGCAATCGAAAAGCCTGGCCGTGAGTATCTGAAACGCCTGAAAGAGGCTGTGCGCCCGGCTGAGGCAGAAATTAAGCGGTTTGTTGATGCCTGTGACGAGCTGCGCGATGCAACACGCCGCCCACTCACCGAATGGGAAGCCGAGCAGGAACGCATTAAGGCTGAAGAAGCCATGAACGCGCTGCACGCCGAAGCGCTGGAAATGAACATCAGGTTCGATCAGGAGTTGGCGGCCAAGTTCGAAGCAGACCACGAAATGGCTCTGCTGATGAACAAGGATTTCGACCGTGACCGCGAAGAGCAGCGCCGCCTGGCGGAACAGGCTCGGCGTGAGCACGAAGAGCACATTAAGCGCGAAGCAGCAGAACAAGCCCGCCGCGATGCCGAAGCGAAGCACAAAGCGGAGATTGAAGCCGCAGCGCACCGCGAAGCTGAGGAGAAAGCGCGTGCTGAAGCTGCGGAGCGCCAGCGCATCGAAGCGGAACAGCGTGCGGAACGCGAGAAGCAGGAGGCAGAAGCCCGGGCGGAACGTGAAAAAGCCGCTGCGGTTGAAGCTGAACGCCTCAAAGCAAAACAGGCAGAAGAGAAACGCCTGGCAGAAGAGAAGCGAATCGCCGATGAGCAGGCAAAACGTGAAGCTGACGTGAAGCACCGCAAGACGGTCGGCACCAACATCGTTAACGCGCTCACCAGCCATACCAGCTTAACCCGTGAACAGGCTATCGAAGTGCTCACAGCTCTGAAAGATGACCTGATCCCCTGCGCGAAAATTCATTACTGAGGTGAATCATGAATATTACATGTGAGTGCGTAGACATGCGCACATCAGTCGGCCCCCACAACACCATCAAAGTTGAGATGGAAGGCGTTGTGCTGGCCGGTACCGTTAAAACCCGTGACGTGCTACCGCAGCTCGACGGCGCAGAAGTCATCGAGTGGCTGGCTGAGCAGGGTTACATCATTACTCATCAGGAGCGTGCAGCATGACGGCGGCAGAACGGTGTGATGAAGAGTCATTCCTGCGCCTTATGCGCGAAGTGCTGCCGGAAAAGCCGGAGGGTGACGACGAGCCAGTTAACCTGGCCGCCGAGCGGCAGAACCCGGTCATTAGTTGGGATGAATTTGCGGGGAACTACACATGAACCTTGATCAGTTAGATGCGCCATTTGCCAGCGAGGATATTGAGTGGCGCATTCAGCAGGCGGGAAAAAACAATAACGGCATCTGGGCAAAGGTGCTGGCCTACGTAACTAATCGCGCAATCATGAAGCGGCTGGATGAAGTATGCGGCAAAGCTGGCTGGCGTAACGAATACCGCGATATTCCGAACAATGGCGGAGTTGAGTGCAGTATTTCCATCAAGGTTGAAGGCGAGTGGATCACCAAGTGGGATGCGGCAGAAAACACACAGGTTGAAGCTGTGAAAGGTGGTCGCTCTGGTGCCATGAAGCGCGCCGCCGTGCAATGGGGGATCGGTCGTTACCTCTACAACCTGGAGGAAGGGTTCGCAGTGGTTTCAGCTACGCGCACGCCCGGGTTCCAGTACGCCAAATCAAAAGAGGTTGGCGTTTTCTATTGGAAGGCGCCTGCTCTACCTGGATGGGCATTGCCATCAGGAACACCAATCGAGCAGGACCAACAACCGCATGATGGTCACCAGCAGGGAGACCTTACACCTCAATCTGTGGATGCGGACAAAATCCTCGCCGAATTCTCTGCATACGCTGGCTCAGAAAACGATACCGATCGGCTTAAGCATCGCTATGAAGACACATGGAAATTGCTTAACGGATTTAGTGAGCACCAGAACAAATGCAAAGACGTTACTGGTATTCGACTCAAAGAACTTAAACAGGCGGCGTAAATGGCTAGTAAAGGCGTAAATAAAGTAATCCTCGTCGGCAACCTTGGGCAAGACCCCGAGGTCCGTTACCTGCCATCCGGCGGCGCGGTGTGCAGCCTGACGCTGGCGACATCTGAGTCATGGCGAGATAAAGCCACTGGCGAGCAGAAAGAGCAAACGGAATGGCATCGAGTTGTTCTGTTCGGAAAGTTGGCTGAGGTGGCCGGAGAATACCTGCGCAAAGGCTCTCAGATATATATCGAGGGTCAGTTGCGGACCCGCAAGTGGACAGATCAGGCTGGCGTGGAGAAGTACACCACAGAGGTAGTGGTAAACGTCGGCGGCACAATGCAGATGCTTGGTGGCCGTCAGGGCGGTGGAGCGGCACCGGCAGGTGGCAGCCCGGCGCAGGGCGGGAATCATTTCAGCGCCAGCGCACAGTCTCGCGCACAGCAGCACTCGGCACCCGCCCAATCTAACGAACCGCCAATGGACTTCGACGACGATATACCCTTTTGAAGCATCTCCCGGTCAGGAGAAACCAATGAACAAATTTACCCCCGAGTATCGGAAATATCTTCTCCGGCCAATCCCTGACCGGAAGCTTTCACCCTCTGAGCGAGCCGATCGCAAAGAGCTTTACCAAATCATCCAGCAAGAAAGAGCTAACGACGATTCACCCCCTGCCCCATCCAATTACACACCAGTTGACCCATATCTCAACGACAACCGCAAGGGCCTCGGCGGCGCCTCAAGGAGTGACTAATGACTCACGCTCACGACGACATCAGGGTTGGCTCACTGTGCCTTCCCTTCATTGGTAACGGCTGGCTAATGCCATGGGGTGAAGTGGTCAGCAATCCATTAAAGGCGCAGCGGCTCGCTGAGGAATATCGGGAAAGGCAGGAGGCGGCTTGATACATTTCCATGGTGGACCAATCACGCCGGACACATGCGCCCTGAAGGCATGGAAAGGCAGGCACGCTTTCATCTCCTTCGCTAACCCCGGTCAATTAGCCCTGGCCAGCGAAGTCACACAGTCTTTCGCGCTGGATAACGGCGCATTCAGCTTCTGGACGAAAAAGCGCGTTGTTAACTGGAATGACTACTACGCGTTCGTAGGTCGCTGGATGAATCACCCTCGCTTTGCTTTTGCTGTCATTCCTGACGTGATCGGCGGGACCAGTGAAGAGAACGACGCGTTAATCGCCGAGTGGCCGCACGGCAAAGTAGTCGGAGCGCCGGTGTGGCACATGAACGAGCCCGATGAGCGTTTCTTCCGCCTGTGTCGAGAATTTCCGCGCGTATGTATCGGCAGCATGGGTGAATACGACGCGAAGCGCCCGCGCTCATGTCGGGCAAAGTTACGCGATCTCATCCGTCATGTTGTCGACATAAACGGTTATCCGATAACAAAGCTTCACGGCCTGCGCATGCTGAACGCCGATATCTTCCGCCACATCCCGCTGTCGTCAGCCGACAGTACAAATGTGGCCCGTAACATCGGAATCGACAAGGCGTGGGATAAATCAGCCTACGCACCGGCAAGCAAAGAAACACGCGCTGCGGTGCTGGTCGAACGCATTGAAGCCTTTAACTCTGCAAGTTCGCTGAATTACGACACAGAACGCGATCGGTTCACGCCGCAACTTGCTTTCGAGGTGTAATTCAATGATCGGAAAATACTCTCTTATCTATGCAGATCCTCCCTGGTCTTACGGCAACACCATCAGCAACGGGGCTGCCGCCGATCACTACTCCACCATGAAGTTAGTCGACATCAAGCGCCTCCCGGTGTGGGAACTTGCCGCCGAAAACTCGGTGCTGGCGATGTGGTACACCGGCACGCATAACCAGGAGGCGATTGAACTAGCCGAAGCTTGGGGGTTTACCGTTCGCACGATGAAGGGTTTTACCTGGGTGAAGCTGAATCAGAACGCGGAACTGCGCATCAACAAGGCGCTGGCCGAGGGTGAAATCACCGACTTTTACGACTTCCTCGATCTGCTTAACGCCGAGACGCGCATGAACGGCGGCAACCACACCCGGGCCAATACCGAAGACCTGTTGATTGCCACCCGCGGCGCCGGGCTGGAAAGAAAGCACGCCGGGATTAAGCAAGTGGTATACAGCCCGCTGGGCGCACACAGCGAAAAGCCGTGGGAAGTGCGTCATCGGCTGGAGTTGCTGTACGGCGATGTGCCACGCATTGAGTTATTCAGCCGCTGCGCGGCGCCGGGCTGGGATCACTGGGGAAATCAGTGCGACACCGCCGCGGTAGAACTGCTGCCCGGCTGCGCCATCCAAGTTGTGAGAACGGAGGCCGCATGACGCCAGCAAATGAAAACGCCATCCGCGCCGCCTGCCGCCGATGCACAGAGGAAATCCAGCAGGCCATGCGCAAGAAGCCAAAGCCTAACTGGAACGAAACGGTGCCTCCCATCATCAACAAGCATCACAAGAAAATTGAAGCTCTGGGAGTTAGCCTCCTGGAGTTGGTCGTCAAAACTGGCCGCCTTAACGGGCGGTTTGGAGCCGAGCAATGAATATGAAAACTGAAAAAATCGTGATGATGGACAGCGATGAAGCGGCCAGCATCCAAACTGTGACTGGCTGGGTGGACCGCCAAGGTCGTTTCTGGGGCGGTGACGAGCACCAGGCGCGCTGGTGCGGCGCTACTCATCGCAAGTGTAAAAACAAACCTGACGAACACCCTATTCATAGCACTCATGGCTATTGCGAAGAATGCCACCGAGAAAGCCGCCAGGCTAAGTTCGCCACCTTTGAGCGCGCGGTATGGGCGGGAGAGCCGCTCGTTATCTTTGACAGTGACCAGTACTTTTTCGACGCTGAATCGCTGGCTGACTATTGCTATGAGCACTCCCTGCTGCCGAGCGAGCTGCAGTTAATGATCTGCGAGCCTAACTACCCGCCGGAGTTTGATCTGGAGCAGCACTGCGAAGAGATAATGCCTGATGGTGATGACTATTACTGCTTGCCGCCAGCTGTGCGTGATGCTGCTGAGGCGCTGAATAAGGCGCTGAAAGAAAGTGCTCCAGTTTCGTGGAGCGCCAGCAATCGCGTGGCGATCGTCTCTGACGACATGCTCAATGACGAGCAGAAGGCCGAAATAATGGCGGAGCGCGTCGCATGAAGGCTCTAATCACCAGGTCGCTAATGCGGCCTTTTTTATTGCTGGCTTTCACCTTCAACCGTATTAACCGACAGTTCCGGGAGCATTGACCATGGCCGACATCATCGATACCGCAGCAGAGATTGAAGAGTTTCAGCGTAACGCTGCCCTTTCCGCTCACCGACTGAACCGCAACGCCTTATCGGCTGAGCATTGCGCTGAATGCGGCGAGGATATCCCGGCTCCGCGGCGCGCTGCCGTTCCCGGATGCCAGACGTGCGCCAGTTGCCAGGAAGAAATAGAACTGAGGAATAAACAGAGGGGGATCCAGTGAAAGAGCGCGGAATGATTTTTAACGGCGAGATGGTGCGCGCCATCCTCGACGGCCGGAAGACGCAGACGCGGCGGATTATGAAGGTACAGCCTGTCCTCAATGGTAGTTTTTATGAGGTATACGGTGCTGGATGGGTCCAGAGCATGAAATCTGTTCCTGCAATTCCAGGACACAGTCTTGCCAGTAACTGTCCAGCCGGTCTGGTTGGCGATCGCATCTGGGTTCGGGAGACGTGGGGTGTAGTGAGCCATGAACTGGATGAAGATGGTCGCATTCAGCCATGGAGCCCTGACCGACCCGCCACGGCCATTCACGAAATGCCGTTTGGTAGTGGTTACTACTCTGGTCACGCTATCTACGCAGCAGATGGGGATTTCACCTGGGGTGATGAAGATGGCTATGAAGATGGCCGTTCGTGCTGGAAACCATCTATCCACATGCCTCGCGCAGCCTGTCGGATTCTGCTGGAGGTTACCGGCGTTCGTGTGGAGCGCTTGAACTCCATCAGCCAGGAAGATGCGCAGGCTGAGGGCATGGAACTTACCGGATGGCGGCCAACATACTCTGACCCGGATAGCGGAGGGGAAGTCTGGACTCCATATGACAACTTTGCGCAGCTGTGGGAATCAATCTACGGCGAGGAGAGTTGGAAGGCCAACCCATGGGTATGGGTAATCGAATTTAATGTGGTGCCCAATGTTCCAGATAATTCAACGGGGTCAGATTTACGCTGACCATTCAGGTTGGCCCGTCATCATCCACAGCTGCACATCACAGATAGTCCGCTACTGGCGACAGGGCCGGATCAACACCGCTTCAATCGACCGATTCAACAATGATTTTGAGCACCTCGATCACCGTGAGGCGGCACAGATACGCGCCGAGCTCGAGGCGAGCGAGCACATTAAAAAATTAAGGAGCATGAGACGTGATCGGAATACTCAAGCCAGTACCGGAATCGCAGTGGCCGGTACGATGCCACGACCCAAAGCGGAGCAACGTGTGGGCTAACGCTTACTTTCTGGTTCAGGAGTTTCAGGAAGACAACGGCGTCATCCGCCTGACGGTGAACACCACCAGCATTGGCAGTTCTGGACGATGGAAGGATGGCATCAGTTGGGATGCGTTGCAGGAGATTAAGTCTGCCGTGGGCTATGGGGGTCGGGATGCCGTGGAGATTTACCCGCGTGATTCTGATGTGGTGAACGTGGCGAACATGCGCCACCTGTGGATTACGCCGGAGCCGATTAGCTTCGCCTGGCGGAAGTAATTTTACGCTGCGCGCCCAGCGTGCGGTATGAGGAGAGATTATGGGGAAGACATCTATTCGTCTTGAAGAGTTTAAGAGAGATGCTAACGGTCTAGAGGACTACAGCAAATATACCGTTATCAGTCACTCCTCAGAGGAACATTCAACAATCGTCGATTGGCCCGTCGAACTCGAGTATCGCCCGATGACGCATCTCAACCAGGTCTCAATGAGTATTCATTCTGACCTGCATGAAACAAAAGAAGAAGCCATGGAGCAATTAGGTCGCTGGCTAATTCGCCTCGGTGAGGCTTTGCAAGAACACAATTTCAAATGACGCAACTGATAGCCAGTTATGAGCTGGCTATTGGGTGCGAAAGCACTGCAACGTCATCCATTTTGCCCTCCGCTGTGAGGGCATTCTTTTTGGGAGTTCACCATGCAATCAAACCCCGTACTTAAGTTTATCGGCGCGCTTATCGCACTGGGCGCTCTCATCTCATTTCTTCACGAACCGGAAGGTGTGCAATGGCTGCTTTTATTGTGGGCGCAATAGTCCAGAAGAAGACTGGCGGCATTCGTGGGGTGGTGGATAGTCTGCAGGACCCGGACGGCGACCATCCGCAGTTCTGGGTGCGATGGGACGACCGAAATTATTCAGTGCATCCGGAAAACGAATTACGCGCGGCCACAATCGATGGGCCACGCCTGTATAAAGAAATGGCGTAAGGAGATCACAATGACCGACACCAGCCTGATTCCAGAAAAAGAAGTGATGAACAAACTTGGGGTTTCATCACGCCAGACAATCTGGAACTACACTAACCGGCACGGGTTTCCCAAGCCAGTCAGGACCCACCCGAAAGCGTACCTGCGGGAAGCTGTTGATGGATGGATCCTCAATGGCGGCGTCAACCAGAAATGTTCCTGATGTGCCAGAACAGCTTATCAGCGTGAAGCTCGTACGCTTTGCGCTGAGCCTCAATCCAGTCGTGTTTGTTGTACACAGCCATTACCCCGCCAAGTTCATGCCCGAGCATCCTCTCAGTAACATGAGGCTCAACATCCATTTCAGACAGCCTTGTAACC
The DNA here is from genome assembly GCF_001059415.1 of Enterobacter sp. 940_PEND. Taxonomy (NCBI): domain Bacteria; kingdom Pseudomonadati; phylum Pseudomonadota; class Gammaproteobacteria; order Enterobacterales; family Enterobacteriaceae; genus Enterobacter; species Enterobacter sp. 940_PEND. The sequence goes on along the minus strand of NZ_JUMS01000066.1, from coordinate 18,910 downwards.
AGCGTTCTCCTGAAGTCGTGGGTTCGCCAGTATCCAAGGTCCATTCCTCCCCTTATTCGATTAACGAACCGGTTGGCGGCCGCAATGCTGATCGGTTCGTTTATGTCCTCCCCTGGGAAAAGCACATCATTGTAAGTTGTCATGGCTTTTTCGAGGTAAGGCATAATCTGTTCGAAGATGGGGCGGCGGATGACGTTGCCCATTTTGCTGTGCTCTTTTGGTACAGTCCAGACGTTTTCCAGCAGGTCAAATTCGGTCTTGGTTGCCAGCCTTAGCTCTGAGAGCCTCGCTCCCCACAGCATCAGCATCTGGTGAAGAAGCTTGTTTGAGGTCGACGCCCGGCTTCTTTCAATAGCCATCCAAATCTGAGCCAGCTCGTTATACGACAGAACGCGGTCGCCCACAGCAGCGCGTGAGCCAAAGTCTCTTGGCTGGATGCTCATAATTGCGCAGCTATCTATCACCTGACGCCGCATGCACCAGCTTATTGCTGATCTTAGCTGGCTGAGCACCTGGCGCGCCCGGCGTGGATTATCCCTTTCCTCTTCGGTAAGGAGATCCACCCACTGCTTTACGGTGATGGATGATGCCGGCCGATTCGGGAACGCATTATGCATCCTCTTCATAACCGTTGAGCGGTATAGTGCCTGGGTCTTTTCCCTGAGTGTTGTAGAGACGTAATTTTCGAACCAGTAATCGAGACACTGAGAGACCGTCAGGGAGTTCTGCGTCTTCTCCTCAAAGTAGGAGCGCGGATCTGTGCCGGAGAAATAAAGGTTTCGTAAATCAGATGTGATCTGCCTGGCATCCTTTAACGACACCGACGGGTAGCGGCCAAGGCCAAGACGATGAGGTTTACCATGCCAGCGATACCGGTACTGGAACTGGATGACCCCCTTTGGAGAAATGCGCACGCTGAGGCCATCAGCATCAGCCACTTCTTGTGGACCCGAATATGGTTTACCATGGATGGTACGCAGTTTTGTGTCGCTGATAGCCATAAATAATATTTGGTACGCTCAGAAATAGTGGTTTGGTAGACTTCTGGTACGCAATATCACATGGACATCAAGACACAGTAAACAACTATATTTAACGTTCGTGGACAAACTCAGGTGAGAAAAGGGTTGTTTTTCGAGTGATAACAGGCAGTTAATTAACTATTGTGGACAATCTTAAGCAATGGCAGACACAGATAAACAACCTACCTTCCTTTTTCATGACTACGAAACCTTTGGCACGCACCCGGCGCTGGACCGACCGGCGCAGTTTGCCGCCATTCGTACCGACGACGAATTCAACATTATTGGCGAGCCTGAGGTCTTTTACTGCAAACCGGCTGATGACTACCTGCCGCAGCCCGGGGCGGTCATGGTCACCGGGATCACTCCTCAGGAAGCGCGCGAGAAAGGCGTTAACGAGGCAGAATTCGCCCGACGCATCCACGATCTGTTTACCGTCCCCAATACCTGCGTGGTCGGTTACAACAACATCCGCTTCGATGACGAAGTGACGCGCAACGTTTTTTATCGCAACTTCTACGATCCCTATGCCTGGAGCTGGCAGAACCGCAATTCACGCTGGGATTTGCTCGACATCATGCGCGCCTGTTATGCCCTGCGTCCTGAGGGCATTAACTGGCCTGAAAATGAGGAAGGGCTGACCAGCTTCCGGCTGGAACACCTGACGCGCGCCAACGGCATCGAGCACAGCAATGCCCACGACGCGATGGCGGACGTCTATGCCACCATTGCCATGGCGAAGCTGGTGAAAAACGCGCAGCCCCGGCTGTTTGAGTATCTGCTGAGCCACCGCAGCAAGCAGAAGCTCATGACCCTTATCGACGTGCCGCAGATGAAACCCTTGGTGCATATCTCCGGCATGTTTGGCGCCTGGCGCGGCAATACCAGTTGGGTCGCCCCGCTGGCGTGGCATCCGGACAACCGTAATGCGGTCATCATGGTGGATTTAGCTGGCGATATTTCGCCGCTGCTTGAGCTCGACAGCGATAACCTGCGCGAACGGCTTTATACCCCGAAAAATGAACTCGGCGATCTGCCTGCGGTGCCGGTCAAAATGGTGCATATCAATAAATGTCCGGTACTGGCGCAGGCGAATACGCTGCGCCCGGAAGATGCGGACAGACTGGGCATTAACCGGCAGCACTGCCTCGATAACCTGAAAGTGCTGCGCGAAAACCCGCAGGTGCGCGAGAAAGTGGTTGCTATCTTTGCCGAGGCGGAGCCGTTCGTGCCGTCTGAAAACGTGGATGCCCAGCTCTACAACGGCTTCTTCAGCGACGCCGACCGCGCGGCGATGAATATCGTTCTGCAAACCGATCCGCGTAACTTACCGGCGCTGGATATTACTTTCGCCGATAAACGCATCGAAAAGCTGATGTTTAACTACCGCGCGCGTAATTTCCCCGGCACGCTGGACGAGGCAGAGCAGGAGCGCTGGCTGCAGCATCGTCGCAATGTCTTTACCCAGGAGTTTCTTAACAGCTATGCCCAGGAGCTGGAAATGCTTTATGGCCAGTATGAAGGAAATGCTGAGAAACAGGCGCTGTTGAAAGCCCTGTTCCAGTACGCTCAAGAGATTGTCTGAGCGAGGGGTATAAAAAAAGCCGGAGGCGATGTCTCCGGCTTTTTTTTGCCCGCTGGCACAGGCCTACGGGTGTGTCGTTTTGTAGGCCGGGCAAGCGCTAGCGCCACCCGGCGAGTCATTACGCGACGTCTTCGTACTGTGGAACCGGGTTACGGAAGCTCTTCGTGACGCAGGCCAGGTAAATCAGGCCGATACCCGCCCAAATCAGGCCAAGCACCATCGAGCTCTCTTCCAGGTTAACCCACAGCGCGCCCACGGTCAGGGCACCGCACATCGGCAGGAACAGATACTGGAAGTGATCTTTCAGCGTCTTGTTACGCTTTTCACGGATCCAGAACTGAGAGATAACCGACAGGTTAACAAAGGTGAACGCCACCAGCGCACCGAAGTTAATCAGCGCCGTTGCCATCACCAGGTCAAAGTTAATCGCCAGCAGCGCAATGGCACCGACCAGGATGATGTTCATCGCCGGGGTACGCCAGGTTGGATGAACGTAGCCGAAGAAGCTTTTCGGGAATACGCCATCGCGGCCCATCACGTACATCAGACGCGCAACGCCTGCATGCGCGGCCATACCGGACGCCAGTACGGTAATGGTGGAGAAGATCAGCGCGCCAACCTGGAACGCTTTACCCGCAACATAGAGCATGATTTCCGGCTGAGACGCATCCGGATCCTTGAAGCGGGAGATATCCGGGAAGTACAGCTGCAGGAAATAGGTCGAGAAAATAAAGATCAGACCGCCAATCAGCGCTGTCAGGAAGATTGCACGAGGGATCACGCGCTCTGCATCTTTCGTTTCTTCAGACAGGTTGCTGATGCCGTCAAAACCGGTAAAGGAGAAGCACAGAATGGTTGCCCCGGTAATCATCGGGATCACATGCGCATCACCAGACCAGAACGGTTTGCTGCTCGCCAGCGTACCAGCGCCTTCGCCGTGGAACACACCGTAAATCACCATGCCAAGAATAACGGCAATCAGGACAACCTGAAGCACAACGATCACGGAGTTAAAGTTGGCAACGGACTTAATGCTGCGCAGGTTAAAGGCAGTCATAAAGGCCACCAGCGCCACGACGAACATCCAGGATGGAATCGACGGCACCAGCGCTTCAAAATAAATTTTTGCCAGCAGAATGTTGATCATCGGCGCGAACAGATAGTCGAGCAGCGAAGACCAGCCCACCATAAAGCCAACTGTCGGGCTGATGGATTTCTGGGCATAGGTGTAGGCGGAACCGGCAGACGGATAGCGACGCACCAGTTTACCGTAGCTCAGCGCGGTAAAGAGGATCGCAATCAGCGCGAAGCCATAAGCCGTCGGCACATGACCGTCTGTGAGGCCTGATACGATACCGAATGTATCGAACAGCGTCATCGGTTGCATATAGGCAAGGCCCATCATAACAACCGGAATCAACGTAAGCGTTTTACGTAATTCCACGCGAGAGGTGTTTGGAGTTGCGTTATGCGACATAGTTATTCTCCTTTACGGTGATAACCGCCACGTAAGCGAAAAATTGCCCCATTTCTTTCTTCCTCAGCGACAACAACTGTCGGATTTTAGTAAATATCTATCCGGTACGAAGCCCGGCCTCTTGGTTTTTAGTTTCGTTTCGTACATGCAAAAAAAAATAACCGACGCCTTTTATATCGTCGATTATTCATTTGGTTGCAGCGGCCGCATTTTGCCCCACATCGGATACAAAAGGCAATACTTTGCAAAGCATGGGACAATTTTCTTTTTACTAACTGGCTGATTTCTGGACGCCGGGCTGAGAGTAAACGGCGGCGATAGCACTATTTGCTAAAATCTCGTCTCGCCACCAGGCGCTGGCCAGCCCGGCAGTTTGTTCATTCCAGCCTACCCACACCGATTCATTACTGCTTTGAGCAAGTACCTGTTTTTCAACAAGCGCACCGCTGTCAATAAACCGCTGCGCCAGATAGCGAGGTAAATAGCCGCAGCCCAGGCCGCTTATTTGCAGTTCCAGCTTGGTTTTAAAGTCGAAAACGGTAATAGCTTCCTGCTCATCAAGCAGCTGCGAGGAGACCGAGCATTCCGGACGAGAGCTGTCCCCGACCACGATGGCGCGGTAGCCTTTAATCACGCGACGGTTAAGCGGCTCGGATTCCTGAGCCAGCGGGTGATGGGGCGCCACGGCAAATACCTGCTCCAGCACGCCCAGCCGGGCAAAACCAAAATCACTCAGTTGGGGAGGCTCATGGAGCGCACCGACGAAAATGTCCGCCCTGCCCTGCGTCAAGGCCTCCCAGGAGCCACCCAGCACACCGTTGATAAAGATAAGCCGGGTCACGCTGTGGTGTTGATAGAAGGCTTCAATCAGCGGCGTCAGGAGAGAAAACGGAAAGGTATCATCCACGCCAATAACCAGCTCGTTTTCCCAACCCTGATGGAGTTTTACGGCCTGTTTTTCGAGCTCACGAACGGTATGGAGGACTTCACGTCCTTTTTCCAGCAGCATCTGTCCGGTACGGGTGAAACGTGCGCGGTGTCCGGAGCGATCGAGGATCTGGATATTGAGATCGCTTTCCAGTTTTTGAACGGTATAGCTCAGCGCAGATGGGGTTTTGTAGAGCTTTGCTGACGCAGCGGCAAAGCTCCCCTCTTTTTCCAGAGCATCCAGAATAATAAGAACATCCAGCAGCGGTTTCATGCTCGCCCCCTTCTGGTGCGCGATCGTCTCCGCTGCGGGTCTTATTCCATGGGCATCACCAGCGGATCGGGATACTGATACTCAAACCCCAACTCATGACAAATGCGATTGCCATCAACAATTTTGCCTTTACTGTCATCCTTTGCCTCACCGAAAACCGGCGCCGCCAGGCCCAGCTGACGTGCCATTAGCGGGTAAAACGTGCTGCGCGCCGGATGAGAAGGTGCACATATATTATAGATGTGTCCACCTTTCGGAGCCTGTAAGAGTAGCTCAATCGCGCCTACAACATCGTCAAGATGCACAAGATTGACGACATGCTGGCCGTCTGGCGCAGACTTACCGGCAAAAAAGCGTCCCGGATGGCGGCCAGGGCCCACCAGCCCCGCCAGACGGACGATATCGACCTGCGTGCCGGGAAGATTATGCAGCCAGTCTTCCAGCTCTTTCAGAACCTGACCGCTCGCCGTCACTGGACGGCGCTCGGAACTCTCTTTCACCACGCCCTCAACTTCGCCATACACCGACGTCGAGCTGGTAAAAATGATACGCGGAACATGGTGCGCCAGCGCGCTGTCGACGATCTCCTGCATCGCCTGCAGATAAAACGACTCGCCCGGGCCACTGCGCCGCGCGGGGAGCGTGATCACCAGCGCATCGACGTTCATCAGGGTGTCCAGATCGTCAGCATCACACACCAGCTCCGGTTCAAGGCGCAGTTCAACGCCGTCAATACCGCACATGCGCGCTGCCTCTACCCCATCCGCCGTGGTTTTGCTCCCGGTCACCTGCCAGCCTTTCGCGGCTAATGACATCGCCAGCGGCATTCCCAGCCATCCTAAACCGACAATCGCGACCTTTTTCATGCGAATTCTCCTGACTCTCACTCGTCTTTTATAAGGCTACGCCAGCCCGGCAGAACACACAATTCATAGCATCAATATGAAATGAATTAATGATCAAAAAAAGCCCTTGCAATATGTCGTACAACTGGTTTAGGTTAAAAGACATCAAATGAATAAGCATTCATCGAGAATTTATATGACACGCGTTCAATTTAAACACCACCATCATCACCATCATCCTGACTAGTCTTTCAGGCGATGTGTGCTGGAAGACGTTTGGATCTTCCAGTGGTGCATGAACGCATGAAAAAGCCCCCGGAAGATCTTCTTCCGGGGGCTTTTTTTTGGACCGAATTCAGACAGGTTAAAACAGGTTAACGAGGAATAAAGAATGTTAGATAACTCACGCTTACGCATAGCTATTCAAAAATCAGGCCGTTTGAGCGACGACTCACGCGAACTGCTGGCCCGCTGCGGGATTAAAATTAACCTGCACACCCAGCGCCTGATTGCTCTGGCTGAAAACATGCCCATCGACATTCTGCGCGTGCGTGATGACGATATTCCCGGCCTGGTCATGGATGGCGTCGTTGACCTCGGCATTATCGGGGAAAACGTGCTGGAAGAAGAGCTACTGACCCGCCGCGCGCAGGGCGAAGATCCGCGTTACTTCACACTGCGTCGTCTGGACTTCGGCGGCTGCCGCCTGTCCCTGGCTACGCCGGTTGACGAAGCGTGGGACGGCCCGGCCGCGCTGAACGGCAAACGTATTGCCACCTCTTACCCTCACCTGTTAAAGCGTTATCTCGACCAGAAAGGCGTGCAGTTTAAATCCTGCCTGCTGAACGGCTCCGTAGAAGTGGCGCCGCGTGCGGGTCTGGCGGACGCCATCTGTGACCTCGTCTCTACCGGCGCGACGCTGGAAGCCAACGGTCTGCGCGAAGTGGAAGTGATCTACCGCTCTAAAGCGTGCCTGATTCAGCGCGACGGCGAGATGGCCGATGCCAAGCAGCAGCTGATCGACAAGCTGCTGACCCGTATTCAGGGCGTGATTCAGGCGCGTGAGTCTAAATACATCATGATGCACGCCCCAACCGAGCGTCTGGATGAAGTGATTGCCCTCCTGCCGGGCGCCGAGCGCCCAACCATCCTGCCGCTGGCGGGCGATCAGCAGCGCGTGGCGATGCACATGGTGAGCAGCGAAACTCTGTTCTGGGAAACCATGGAAAAACTGAAGGCGCTGGGCGCAAGCTCCATCCTGGTGCTGCCTATTGAGAAGATGATGGAGTAATGGCCATGAGCTTTAACACAATCATCGACTGGAATACCTGTAGCGACGCACGGCAGCGCGAGCTGCTGATGCGCCCGGCGATTTCCGCCTCTGAGAGCATCTCACGCACCGTGGCGGAGATCCTGAACAACGTAAAAGCCCGCGGCGATGACGCGCTGCGTGAATACAGCGCAAAGTTTGATAAGACGGAAGTCGGCGCATTACGGGTAACCGAGCAGGAAATCATTGATGCCAGCAATCGTCTGGGTGACGACATCAAGCAGGCCATGGCTGTTGCGGTGAAAAACATTGATACCTTCCACACCGCGCAAAAGCTGCAGACCGTGGATGTCGAAACCCTACCCGGCGTGCGTTGTCAGCAGGTAACGCGCCCGGTTGCGTCCGTCGGCCTCTATATTCCCGGCGGCTCTGCGCCGCTTTTCTCCACCGTACTGATGCTGGCGACTCCCGCGCGGATTGCCGGGTGTCAGAAAGTGGTGCTGTGCTCGCCGCCACCGATTGCCGACGAGATCCTCTACGCGGCGAAGCTGTGCGGCGTGCAGGCGGTCTATAAAGTGGGTGGGGCGCAGGCGATTTCTGCCCTGGCGTTCGGCACGGAATCCATTCCGAAGGTCGACAAAATCTTTGGTCCCGGCAATGCATATGTAACTGAAGCCAAGCGTCAGGTCAGCCAGCGTCTGGACGGCGCGGCCATCGATATGCCTGCCGGCCCGTCTGAGGTGCTGGTGATTGCCGACAGCGGCGCAACGCCGGACTTCGTGGCGTCCGACCTGCTTTCTCAGGCGGAACACGGCCCGGACTCGCAGGTCATCCTGCTGACGCCGGATGCCGATATGGCGAAACGCGTGGGCGAAGCCGTGGAGCGTCAGCTTGCCGACCTGCCCCGCGCCGACACGGCACGCCAGGCGCTAGCGGCCAGCCGCCTGATTGTGGCGCGCGATCTGGACCAGTGTATTGCGATCTCCAACCAGTACGGCCCGGAGCACCTGATCATTCAGACCCGCAACGCGCGCGATCTGGTTGACAGCATTACCAGCGCGGGCTCGGTGTTCCTCGGCGACTGGTCACCGGAGTCCGCGGGCGATTACGCCTCCGGCACCAACCACGTGCTGCCGACGTATGGCTACACCTCAACCTGTTCAAGCCTGGGCCTGGCGGATTTCCAGAAACGCATGACCGTGCAGGAGCTCTCCCGTGAAGGTTTTGCGTCACTGGCGTCTACTATTGAAACCCTGGCCGCCGCCGAGCGGCTGACCGCCCACAAAAATGCCGTTACGCTGCGCGTTGCAGCCCTGAAGGAGCAAGCATGAACATTGAAGAATTAGCCCGCGAAAATGTCCGTCGCCTGACGCCTTATCAGTCCGCGCGTCGTCTCGGAGGCAAAGGAGATGTCTGGCTGAACGCCAACGAATTCCCGACGGCGGTGCAGTTTGAGCTGTCGCAGCAAACGCTGAACCGCTATCCGGAGTGTCAGCCGAAGGCCGTGATTGAAAACTACGCGCACTATGCGGGAGTGAAGCCGGAGCAGGTGCTGGTCAGTCGCGGCGCTGATGAGGGCATTGAACTACTGATCCGCGCCTTCTGCGAGCCGGGCAAAGACGCGGTGATGTACTGCCAGCCGACCTATGGTATGTACAGCGTCAGCGCGGAAACCTTCGGCGTGGCGTGCCGCAACGTGCAGGCGCTGGAGAACTGGCAGCTGGATCTGCAGGGCATTGCCGACAATCTCGATGGCGTAAAAGTCGTCTTTGTCTGTAGCCCGAACAACCCGACCGGACAGATTATCAACCCGCAGGATATTCGCACCCTGCTGGAGATGACGCGCGGTAAAGCTCTGGTGGTGGCAGACGAAGCCTACATCGAGTTCTGCCCGCAGGCGACGCTGGCAGGCTGGCTGGAAGAGTATCCGCACCTGGTGGTGCTGCGTACGCTGTCAAAAGCCTTTGCCCTTGCGGGTCTGCGCTGCGGATTCACCCTGGCGAATAAAGAGGTCATCGACCTGCTGCTGAAAGTGATCGCCCCGTACCCGCTCTCAACGCCGGTTGCCGATATTGCGGCACAGGCGCTGACGCCACAGGGGATCAACGCGATGCGCGAGCGCGTGGCGCAAATCCTGGAGGAACGTCAGTATCTGGTGACCGCCCTGAAGGATATCCCTTGCGTGGAGCAGGTATTCGACTCGGAAACTAACTACATCCTGGTGCGCTTCACCGCATCGAGTGCCGTATTTAAATCTTTATGGGATCAGGGCATTATCTTACGAGACCAGAATAAACAACCTTCCCTGAGCGGGTGCCTGCGCATTACCGTAGGCACACATGCAGAGAGCCAGCGCGTGATTGACGCCCTGAAAGCGGAGAAAGTATGACCCAGAAGATCCTTTTCATCGATCGTGACGGCACCCTTATTTCGGAGCCACCAGCCGATTTTCAGGTCGACCGATTCGACAAGCTGGCTTTTGAGCCGGACGTGATCCCGGTGCTGCTCAAGCTGCAAAAAGCAGGCTTTAAGCTGGTGATGATCACCAACCAGGACGGTCTGGGTACCGACAGCTTCCCGCAGGCAGACTTTGACGGCCCGCATAATCTGATGATGCAGGTGCTGACCTCTCAGGGCGTGGTATTTGATGAAGTGCTGATTTGCCCGCACATGCCGGCCGACGAGTGCGACTGCCGTAAGCCAAAGGTGAAGCTGGTAGAGCGCTATCTGGCTGAAGATGCGCTGGATAAAACCAACAGCTATGTTATCGGCGATCGCATCACCGATATTACGCTGGCGGAAAACATGGGCATCGCGGGGCTGCGCTACGACCGTAACAACCTTAACTGGGTGAAGATTGGCGAGCAGCTGACAAAACGCGACCGCTATTCCCACGTTGAGCGCAACACCAAAGAGACGCAGATTGATGTGAAGGTCTGGCTGGACCGTGAAGGCGGCAGCAAGATCCACACCGGCGTCGGTTTCTTCGATCACATGCTGGACCAGATTGCCACCCACGCCGGTTTCCGCATGGAAATTACGGTAAAAGGCGATCTCTATATAGACGATCACCACACCGTAGAAGATACCGGCCTGGCGCTGGGTGAAGCCCTGAAGCTGGCGCTCGGCGACAAGCGCGGCATTAACCGTTTCGGCTTTGTCCTGCCGATGGACGAGTGTCTGGCGCGCTGCGCGATGGACATCTCCGGTCGTCCGCACCTGGAGTATAAAGCCGATTTCACCTACCAGCGCGTGGGCGATCTGAGCACCGAAATGGTGGAGCACTTCTTCCGCTCACTGTCCTACACCATGGGCCTGACGCTGCACCTGAAGACCAAGGGCAAGAACGACCACCACCGCGTGGAGAGCCTCTTCAAAGCCTTTGGCCGTACCCTTCGTCAGGCAATTCGCGTAGAAGGTGACGCCCTTCCCTCGTCGAAAGGAGTGTTGTAATGAACGTGGTCATTCTGGATACCGGATGCGCCAACCTGAACTCCGTCAAATCGGCAATTGCGCGCCACGGCTATGAGCCGGCGGTGAGCCGTGACCCGGACGTGGTGCTGCGCGCCGACAAACTCTTTTTACCGGGCGTGGGCACCGCGCAGGCGGCGATGGATCAGATTCGCGAACGCGAGCTGGTCGACCTGATCAAAGCCTGTACCCAGCCGGTGCTGGGCATTTGTCTGGGCATGCAGATCCTGGGCCGCCGCAGCGAAGAGAGCAACGGCGTCGACCTGCTGGGCATTATTGATGAAGACGTGCCGAAAATGACCGATCGCGGCCTGCCTCTGCCGCATATGGGCTGGAACCGCGTCTACGCCAAAGCGGGCGACAGGCTGTTTCGCGGCATTGAAGACGGCGCGTATTTTTACTTCGTGCACAGCTACGCCATGCCGGTGAACGTAAATACGATCGCCCAGTGCACCTACGGCGAGGCGTTTACGGCAGCCGTACAGAAAGACAATTTCTTCGGCGTGCAGTTTCACCCGGAGCGCTCTGGCGCCGCAGGCGCGCAGCTGCTGAAAAACTTCCTGGAGATGTGATGATTATTCCCGCATTAGATTTAATTGACGGTACGGTTGTCCGTCTGCATCAGGGCGATTACGGCCAGCAGCGCGACTACGGAAACGACCCGCTGCCGCGTCTGCAGGATTATGCCGCTCAGGGTGCGCAGGTACTGCACCTGGTGGATTTGACGGGCGCAAAAGACCCGGCGAAACGCCAGATCCCGCTGCTTAAACAACTTGTTGCGGGTGTTGATGTGCCCGTCCAGGTCGGCGGCGGCGTGCGTACGGAAGATGACGTTGCGGCACTGCTGGACGCTGGCGTGGCCCGCGTGGTGGTGGGTTCAACCGCCGTGAAAGATCCTGAGACCGTGAAAGCCTGGTTCCGCCGCTTTGGCGCCGATGCCCTGGTCCTGGCGCTGGACGTGCGTATTGATGAACAGGGTAATAAGCAGGTGGCCGTTAGCGGTTGGCAGGAAAATTCCGGCGTGACGCTGGAAGAGCTGGTCGATATCTATCTTCCCGTTGGTCTGAAGCACGTGTTGTGCACGGACATCTCCCGGGACGGAACGCTCGCGGGCTCCAACGTCTCGCTGTATGAAGAGGTCTGCGCGCGTTATCCGCAGGTAGCGTTCCAGTCTTCTGGCGGTATCGGTGATATAGAGGACGTGGCCGCGCTGCGCGGTACCGGTGTGCAGGGTGTGATTGTGGGCCGGGCCCTGCTGGAAGGTAAATTTACGGTGACGGAGGCGATTCAATGCTGGCAAAACGGATAATCCCTTGCCTGGACGTACGGGACGGCCAGGTTGTGAAAGGCGTGCAGTTCCGCAACCACGAGATCATTGGCGACATCGTTCCGCTGGCAAAACGCTATGCCGATGAAGGCGCCGACGAGCTGGTTTTTTATGATATTACCGCTTCAAGCGATGGCCGCGTGGTCGACAAAAGCTGGGTGGCACGCGTGGCGGAAGTGATCGACATTCCATTCTGCGTGGCGGGCGGGATTAAGTCCGCTGACGACGCCGCCAAAATTCTCTCCTTTGGCGCCGACAAGATTTCTATCAACTCCCCTGCCCTGGCCGACCCGGAGCTCATTACCCGCCTTGCAGATCGTTTTGGCGTGCAGTGCATTGTGGTTGGGATCGACACCTGGTATGACGCCGCAACGGGCAAGTACCACGTAAACCAGTACACCGGGGATGAAAGCCGCACGCGCGTGACGCAGTGGGAAACGCTCGACTGGGTGCAGGAAGTGCAGAAGCGTGGCGCGGGCGAGATTGTCCTCAACATGATGAACCAGGACGGCGTGCGTAACGGGTATGACCTCGAGCAGCTGAAAAAAGTCCGTGCGGTCTGCCACGTTCCGCTGATTGCCTCCGGCGGCGCGGGCACCATGGAACACTTCCTTGAAGCCTTCCGCGATGCGAACGTGGACGGCGCGCTGGCCGCGTCCGTGTTCCACAAACAGATTATAAATATTGGTGAGTTAAAAACGTACCTGGCCGGCCAGGGCGTGGAGATCAGGGTATGTTAACAGAGCAACAACAGGCGCAGCTGGACTGGGAAAAAACTGAAGGATTACTGCCGGTGGTTGTCCAGCATGCCGTCTCAGGCGAAGTGCTGATGCTGGGATATATGAACCAGGACGCGCTGGCGAAAACGATCGACAGCGGCAAAGTTACCTTTTACTCGCGCACGAAACAGCGCCTGTGGACCAAAGGCGAGACCTCGGGTCATTTCCTGAATGCAGTGAGCATAACGCCTGACTGCGATAACGACACCCTGCTAGTGCTGGCAAACCCAATCGGCCCAACCTGCCATAAGGGCACCAGCAGTTGCTTCGGCGAGGCGAGCCACCAGTGGTTGTTCCTGTATCAACTGGAACAGCTGCTGGCAGAGCGTAAAACGGCGGATCCTGAAAGTTCCTACACCGCGAAGCTGTACGCCAGCGGAACCAAGCGTATTGCACAGAAGGTGGGTGAAGAAGGCGTTGAAACCGCACTGGCCGCGACCGTACATGACCGCGAGGAGCTGACGAATGAAGCGTCTGATTTGATGTACCACCTGCTGGTTCTGCTGCAGGATCAGGAGCTGGATTTGACGGCGGTGATTGAAAATCTTCGCAAACGTCACAAATAAAAAAACCGGGGATATTCCCCGGTTTTTTTTAATCTGCAAATCAGGCTTTGGGTTTGTAGTTGCGCAATGCGTTGCGGCCAAGCAGGACGCCAGAACCGACCATCGCGCCAAGCAACACGGCAAGAACCAAAATAACAGCTTTTTTCGGACTATCGCGACGGACTGGCAGATCCGGTTTCATGACGTAACGATAGACGTGGATGGTGTCCGGGTTTACGTTCAGGTTTTGGATATCCAGCAGATTTCGCTTGGTCTGGTAATAAGCCGTTGAGAAGACCAGGGGACGAGAAGCTTCATTGTCAATCATCGACTTCAGACCTTCGCTTCCCAGCAGGAACAATGTTTCCTGCGTGACATCCTGTGTCTGCTGGAGCTGCGGAGAGGTAATTTTCGCTGCTTCGGCGTTCTTTAGTGCCTCTGCAATCTGTTTGATACGCAGATCTTTTTGCTCCTGAGCGACCTTCTCCTGGTTTTGCAGAGAATCATTCAGGGTCTTTATTTGCTGTTTGATATTGTCCTTAAGGTCAACGGCCAGTTCTTTCGCCGTTTGCTCATCAACCTGCTGAATGTACTGCGCCAGCTGCTTCTGAGCCGCTTCTGCAGAGGTACTGGTGTAGGAAACACTTAGCGGTAGCGGCTGTGCAGTCGAGGTCGGAGCGATGGTCAGTTTTTCAGGATCCTCCTGATTCTCAAGCGCCTGAGATAATGCAGAGAACGAAGAATTAAAACGGCCAATCGCGCGCGTTTGAATGTCGAGCATTGAGGGTGCAGCACTACCGTAGAGAATGTTCAATGCATTTGAATAGGCCGCTATCTGAGCAGCATCAGGCTGTGCAATAATCGCACTGGAGGTCCATTTCTCCTTTGCGACCGATAAATATCCAATTGCCAGGACGATAAAAACAACAACAAAGGTTGCTATCATCCACTTCCCACGCCACAGCTGCAGCATTAAATCAAGTAAATCAATTTGCTCAGGGTCATTGCTTCGACTGACCTGGCTATTGTTGTTTTGTGTCATACAATCCCTAACAGATGAAAAAGGGCAAACAGAATGATGTCTGCTTAGTTTATCTGTTACTGGCGATTTTTCTATAAGAATCCGATGAGTTAAATCGGAAAGATGGGTTATGTAACTTCGACCCTTCGCGCTATCATAGACACCATGTGATGCGCTATGGCATCTGTAAGAAAAAGGTTTATGAGGGAAGCTATGAAATTTTTGGTCACGGGCGCTGCAGGTTTTATCGGTGCGAATGTCAGTAAACGCCTCCTTGAGGCCGGTCATCAGGTTGTTGGTATCGATAACCTCAATGACTACTACGATGTCAACCTGAAGCTGGCGCGCCTGGAACTGTTAACATCTGAGCGTTTCACCTTCCATAAGCTGGAGTTAGCCGATCGCGAAGGTATGGCGGAGCTTTTCGCGCGCGAGAAATTTGATCGCGTGATTCATCTGGCCGCGCAGGCGGGCGTCCGCTACTCCCTGGAAAACCCTCACGCATACGCGGATGCCAACCTTATCGGCCATCTCAACGTGCTGGAAGGCTGCCGCCATAATAACGTTCAGCATCTTCTGTATGCCTCATCCAGCTCCGTATATGGCCTCAACCGCAAAATGCCCTTCTCGACTGACGATTCCGTGGATCACCCGGTCTCACTCTATGCCGCGACCAAAAAAGCCAATGAGCTTATGTCGCACACCTACTCGCATCTGTACAATCTGCCGACCACCGGTCTGCGCTTTTTCACCGTGTACGGTCCGTGGGGACGCCCGGACATGGCGCTGTTTAAGTTTACTAAGGCGATCGTTGAAGGCAAAAATATCGATGTCTATAACTACGGTAAGATGAAGCGCGACTTCACCTACATTGATGACATCGCTGAGGCCATTATTCGTCTGCAGGATGTTATTCCTCAGCCAGACACAAACTGGACCGTTGAGACCGGCTCTCCGTCAACCAGCTCAGCGCCTTACCGGGTTTACAACATCGGTAACAGTTCGCCAGTAGAACTTATGGATTACATTACCGCGCTGGAAGACGCGCTGGGTAAAAAAGCGGAGAAAAACATGCTGCCTCTCCAGCCAGGGGACGTACTGGAAACCAGCGCAGATACTAAAGCGCTGTATGACGTGATAGGGTTTAAACCGCAAACCTCAGTCAAAGATGGCGTGAAGAACTTCGTTGACTGGTATCGCGATTTCTACAAGGTCTGAAAATAAAAAAACCCGGCAATTCAGCCGGGTTTTTTACAGGATAAAGCAGGGAATCAGTCGCTACCAAACAGATCGCGGGTATAAACTTTATCCGCAACATCCGCCAGCTCTTCCGACATGCGGTTCGAGATGATCACGTCCGCTTCTTGCTTGAACGCATCCAGATCGCGAATCACTCGGGAGTGGAAGAACTCATCTTCCTGCATTGCAGGTTCATAAATGATGACCTGCACGCCTTTCGCCTTAATACGCTTCATAATCCCCTGAATGGAAGAGGCGCGGAAATTATCGGAGCCACTCTTCATGATCAGACGGTATACGCCGACCACTTTCGGTTGACGCGCAAGGATGGAGTCGGAGATGAAATCTTTACGTGTACGGTTAGCGTCAACAATCGCCGAAATGAGGTTGTTCGGCACAGCCTGATAATTTGCCAGCAATTGTTTAGTATCTTTTGGCAGGCAATAGCCGCCGTAGCCAAATGACGGGTTGTTGTAGTGGTTGCCAATACGCGGGTCGAGACACACACCTTCAATAATCTGGCGGGTATTCAAGCCAAGACTCTCTGCGTAGCTGTCCAACTCATTGAAATAAGCCACTCGCATTGCCAGATAGGTATTCGCGAAAAGCTTGATCGCCTCCGCTTCGGTGGAATCCGTGAACAGCACCGGAATATCTTTCTTCACTGCGCCTTCCTGAAGCAGCGCGGCGAAACGTTCAGCGCGCTCGGAGCGTTCGCCAATAACGATACGCGAAGGATGCAGGTTATCGTAAAGCGCTCTTCCCTCACGCAGGAATTCTGGCGAGAAGAAGATATTATCAATGCCAAACTTTTCTTTAATGGATTTGGTAAACCCAACAGGAATAGTCGATTTAATGACCATCACCGCATCAGGGTTGATCGCGATAACGTCTTTGATCACCGCTTCTACAGTTGAGGTGTTGAAGTAGTTGGTTTTAGGATCGTAGTCAGTAGGCGTCGCAATGATGACGTAATCCGCATCGCGGTATGCATCTTCTTTATCTGTCGTGGCGCGGAAATTCAGCGGTTTATTGCTGAGGTAGTCCTGGATTTCTTTATCCACAATCGGCGATTTTTTCTGATTGAGCATATCCACTTTGGCCTGCACGATATCCAGCGCAACGACTTCATGATTCTGGGCAATCAGAATGCCGTTAGAAAGACCGACATACCCTGTTCCGGAGATTGTTATTTTCATTCGCTAATGACTTCTGTGAGTTAACTGTACTGATGGCCGCCAGACCATCGCGATAAACGTAACTGTTGGGCTTTGTACCTCCTGGCAAACTGAACTGTCAAGGCAAACCAGGAGTAATCACTACGAGCGGGGCGAGATTCAGACTACTTCGAATAACAGGCGACATTTTTTGCATAAAAAAACCCGGAGACAGGCTCCGGGTTTTGATTACAGCGAGTAAGTTAACTTATTCCATCCACTCGGTATGGAACACGCCTTCTTTATCGGTGCGTTTGTAAGTATGCGCACCGAAGTAGTCACGCTGTGCCTGAATCAGGTTAGCAGGCAGAACGGCCGCACGGTAGCTGTCGTAGTAGGCGACTGCAGCCGAGAAGGTCGGAACCGGGATACCGTTCTGGACAGCGTAGGCAACCACGTCACGCAGCGCCTGCTGATATTCGTCCGCAATTTTTTTGAAGTACGGTGCCAGCAGCAGGTTGGCGATATCGGCGTTTTCAGCATAGGCATCGGTGATTTTCTGCAGGAACTGTGCACGAATGATGCAACCCGCGCGGAAGATCTTCGCGATTTCACCGTAGTTCAGATTCCAGTTGTTCTCGTCTGACGCCGCACGCAGCTGAGAGAAGCCCTGCGCGTAAGAAACGATTTTACCCAGATACAGGGCACGACGCACTTTTTCAACGAATTCAGCTTTATCACCCGCTGGTTTAGCCTGTGGGCCAGACAGTACTTTAGACGCCGCGACGCGCTGCTCTTTCAGGGAAGAGATGTAACGCGCGAAGACGGATTCGGTGATCAGAGACAGCGGTTCGCCCAGATCCAGAGAGCTCTGGCTGGTCCATTTACCGGTACCTTTGTTCGCAGCTTCATCCAGAATCACATCAACCAGGTATTTACCCTCTTCATCTTTTTTCGTGAAGATATCTTTGGTGATGTCGATCAGGTAGCTGTTCAGCTCGCCTTTGTTCCACTCGGTAAAGGTTTCAGCCAACTCTTCGTTAGAAAGGTTCAGGCCGCCTTTCAGCAGGGAATAAGCTTCAGCAATCAGCTGCATGTCGCCGTATTCGATACCGTTGTGCACCATTTTCACATAGTGACCTGCACCGTCCGCACCGATATAGGTTACGCAAGGCTCACCATCTTCAGCCACGGCTGCGATTTTGGTCAGGATAGGCGCAACCAGTTCGTACGCATCTTTCTGGCCGCCAGGCATGATAGATGGACCTTTCAGAGCGCCCTCTTCACCACCGGAAACACCGGTTCCGATGAAGTTGAAGCCTTCTGCAGACAGCTCACGGTTACGACGAATGGTGTCCTGGAAGAAGGTGTTACCGCCATCAATGATGATGTCACCTTTTTCGAGGTAAGGCTTCAGGGAGTCGATAGCTGCATCGGTACCTGCGCCCGCTTTCACCATTAACAGGATACGACGAGGCGTTTCCAGAGACTCAACGAACTCTTTCACCGTATAGAAAGGAACCAGTTTCTTGCCTGGATTCTCGGCAATCACTTCTTCGGTTTTATCACGGGAGCGGTTGAAAACGGAGACGGTATAACCACGGCTTTCGATGTTGAGCGCCAGGTTGCGCCCCATCACTGCCATACCGACAACGCCGATCTGTTGCTTGGACATTACATACTCCTGTCAGGTGTGGTCACCACGGCTTATGCGCGGCTTGAAATGTGGTTGAGATGTTAACTCAGTATTAGGTGACATGAATAGCTTTTGCTGATCTATGTCACACTGATTGCACAATCCAGGTACAGTCAAGCCGCCAGATATACGCTGGCGGCAGACCCTCACTTCCGGAGCAAAGCCAGAATTTCTTGCGTCTTCTCTTCCATCAGCGCCGTGTCAGCGCGGGATTCCACGTTCAGACGCACCACCGGCTCGGTATTGGACGAGCGCAGGTTGAAGCGCCACTGCGG
>NZ_JUMS01000065.1:0-15940 GCF_001059415.1 Enterobacter sp. 940_PEND | reverse complement strand
GCGGACTGTTAATCCGTATGTCACTGGTTCGAGTCCAGTCAGAGGAGCCATTTTCAAGAAAGCAGACGTTCACTAACGTCTGCTTTCTGCATTTCTATCAATTGGTTATCCCCTCTCAGTCGTTCACCCTCGTTCACTAAAAACCACTCGAAGCCATATCATTTTGATGGTAAAAATGCTGGTAATGCTGGTTCGATTTCCCTTTTACCAACAAATGAGGGGGTGTTTTCATGTCACTGACTGATATTAAAGCAAAAAATGCAAAACCCCTTGAGAAGGAATACAAGCTGACTGATGGCTTTGGTATGTTCCTTCGTGTTACCCCTAAAGGTTCGAAATACTGGCAAATGGCCTACCGTTTCGAAGGGAAGCAAAAACTTTTCTCTATCGGTGTTTACCCTGCTGTTTCTCTTTCTGACGCAAGACAACGCCGTGACGAGGCCAGAAGGCTTCTGGCTCAGGGTATTGACCCTAATGCAAAGAAACAGGCAGAGGTTAAAGAGCTTAAAGCCAAACGTGATAATACACGCTCCTTCAGAACAGTAGCCAAAGCGTGGTTCTCCACGAAAACAAAATGGTCTGATGATTATGGTGATGCCGTATGGAAGCGCCTTGAAACTTATGTCTTCCCGGTAATCGGTGACAAAGATGTTGCCGAACTGGATACGGGTGATCTGCTGGTTCCGGTGAAAAAAGTGGAGGCACTTGGTTATCTTGAAGTTGCCATGCGCATTCAACAATACATTACGGCAATCCTGCGTCATGCCGTCCAGCAAAAGCTGATACGCCATAACCCAGCCTATGATATGGAAGGTGCAGTTCAGAAACCACAAACTGAACACCGCCCTGCACTTGAGCTGGAAGAAATACCCCAGCTACTGAACAAAATTGCCGAATACAAAGGCCGCAGGTTAACCATACTGGCAATACAGCTCAATCTGATGATTTTCATTCGCTCCAGTGAGTTGCGTTTCGCTCGCTGGTCAGAAATTGATTTCAAAAGTAAGTTATGGGTGATACCCGAACAGCGTGAAGCGATTGAAAACGTCAAACATTCAACTCGTGGGGCTAAAATGAAGCGTAAGCACTTCGTTCCCCTTTGTAAGCAGGCCATGAAGATATTGAAAGAGATCCGACAACTGACTTATGAAGAAGGTCAAGATGATGGGTTAATCTTTACTGGCTGTTATGACTCGTTTAAACCTATGAGTGAAAACACCATCAACAAAGCCCTCCGCAATATGGGCTATGACACGAAGCAGGACATCTGTGGACACGGTTTCCGAACACTGGCCTGTAGTGCCTTAATTGAGTCCGGGCTATGGTCAGAAGACGCTGTAGAGCTTCAGATGAGCCATAAGGAAAGCAACAGTGTCCGGGCAGCTTATACCCACAAGGCTAAACACCTTGATCAACGCCGTCTGATGCTTCAGTGGTGGGCTGATTTCCTTGATGCTAACAGTAACGATATGGTCAGACCGTTTGAGTTTGCTTCAAATAAATAAAGGGAAAGGCCGTTCGCGGCCTTTCAACTTCATGCTTAATTACAGTCTATGCTGAATATGATACTGAATCTTTCTCTATCGCTAAACCAGCGATTTTTTCCAGCATTATTTCCCAGAGTGCGTATTTTCTTTTGTGCTCAATAAACAGAGATTTTAAATACTCTTCTGTTGAAGGGATTTTTTCAGTCCATGTAATATCTTTACTGTAATCAATGCTTTTTTTCATATCAGATGCCGCATAGGTGTAGTATTTACTCTGAGAACGACTGATACTGTCCTCTGCCAGCACTCTACGGAGCAGAGTTGCAGAACATGCATAACCATGCCTGTAAAGCTCACTCGATAAGGTACGAACAAAAGAACCGCGTAATAAAGACATCATCTCTGCGATTTCATTTTCACTCGCATTCATGACTTCAGAATCAAGTTTTCCATAACTATCTGTCCCGGACAAGAAAAGAATAACAAACGGAAAGCCTTTTATCTTTGCTATGCCAGAGAACAAATCCAGTGAGTCAATATTTTTCTCTACCCGATTATAGATATTATAAAAAACAACATCACACCTGTTCTTAAATCCGTCTATACAAATTGTTTTTGCCTGCTGAATCTCGCCTTCTTCAATCAACGCCAGAGCCAACACCTCAGTCCATTTATCACGAAGCCCTGCCTGATCAACTGATTTATCTTCTTTGATTTTATTGAGAACCTGAATGGCTTCCTCAGTGCACAGTTCATCAACCAGCAACTCAGCAAACTTAATGATGTATTCTGGCTGGTTCAGTTTTCTTTTCTCAAAGCATTGCCTGATGAAATCAACATCCCTGATATACAGACTTAACTCAACAGCATCATTAACATCACCTGTCTTAAGAAGACTTTCCCTTAAAGCACGAATAACATTGTATCCCAGATCTTTTTTATACTTATCAAAAATATCAAAGTTAAAATATACATCACCTTTAAGTACGGAAAGTATTTTATCCGCTATAACATCAATGCTTTTGTCTTTTTGTAGGGACAGGGATTTTAACCATATTTCGACAGCACCATTATAATAGTCCATCCATGATCCATCTGATGTATCAGCAATTTCGCTGACTTTATCAAATGAGAGCAGTAAATCATGGCAAAACGCCTCGGTTTTTTCAGGCAGCGTTGATACCGTCTTTTCAAGTGGAAATATGACATTCCTGTATAGCCCCTCAAAAAAAACCGCTGCTTCATAATAATCATAAAAGCGTTTTGTTTTAATTACCCTTTTGTATTCAGTCTCAGCCTTTTTCAGTGATTCTTCTGGAGTTAACAGATATTTATTAATAATAAAGGATTTTGCCTGACCATTACTCTCTGCAATATCACAAATTATTTGCATGAGTTGATCGGCAGGCATTTCCTTGAGTAAAGCAAGTTGTTTCTTGTTCAGTTTAGCCATCATCACATCCTGATAATGTTTGGTAGACGCATAAAAGCTAATTGTACTAATACAAGGACAGGACATTCAATAAATGCATTAACATAATGATTTAAAAAGAAATCTGCAGCACACTGTTCATTGATGAAATGCACTATTTACCGTAAAATATCCCCCATCACACAGTAACCTGATACAGATACGTGGAATGGTCAATGAACAAACTTTCGCCTGAAATGCCCGAACTGCAATCAATGAATATCACTGCCGATAACATCACCAAACTTAAATCATTGTTTCCTGAAGCTTTTAATGAAGACAGTGTTGATTTTGAGGTTTTAAAGCAGCTTTTGGGTGAAAATGTAGACGACAAAGAAGAACGCTATGGCCTGAACTGGCATGGTAAACGTCAGGCTCGTCAGCTTGCTCTTACCCCTTCCCGTGGCACCTTGCGTCCATGCAAAGATGAAAGCGTTGATTGGGATAATACCAAGAACCTCATGATCGAGGGCGATAACCTTGAAGTGTTAAAACTTCTTCAAAAAAGTTACGCTGGAAAAGTTAAGCTTATATATATTGATCCTCCTTACAACACCGGTAAAGATTTTGTTTATTCTGATAACTTCCAAGATAACATGAAAAATTATCTTGAAATGACAGGACAAACAGAAGATGGGGTACGAATCACCACAAACGCAGAAACCAGTGGGCGTTATCACACAGACTGGTTGAATATGATGTATCCACGTATTAAACTTGCAAGAAATCTTCTCAAAGAGGATGGGTTTATATTTTTAAGCATTGATGACAATGAAGTTAATAACTTGAAATTAATGTGCGATGATATTTTTGGGCAAGAAAATTTTGTTGCCAATGTCATTTGGCAAAAAAAATATAGCACAAAAGCAGATTCAAAAAACTTTTCAGAGTCACATGACTATATTCTTTGCTACAAAAAATCAGACCAATCAAAAATACTCGGTTTACCAAGAAGTAAGCAACAAGAATCAACATACAAGAATTTAGATAATGACCCTAGGGGTGTATGGGCTTCAGATAATCTTCTCAGAACTGAAGTCAGAGATTATGCAGTTTTTGGTATCACATCCCCCTCGGGGATGGAACATTATCCTCCCGCTGGTAGTAGTTGGAGATTTAACAAGGATAAAATTGAAGAGTTAATTTCTGATAACAGAATATGGTTTGGCGAAGATGGTAATAACAAGCCTCGACTAAAAAGATTTCGCTCAGAGGTGAGAGACACTATTCCTCCACAAACTCTTTGGGGATTTGAGCATGTTGGGCATACAGATGAAGGTACAAAACAGTTAGCAGAACTATTTGATAGCACACGTTCACCATTTCCTAATCCAAAACCCGTAAGGTTGCTACAGCGGATTATACAAATAGCGACCAAAGAAAATGATATTATCATGGATTTTTTTGCTGGAAGTGGTACTACGGGGCAAGCAGTGTACGAATTGAACGAGACGGATAAACAAGATAGAAAGTTCATTCTGGTTCAACTCCCTGAAACACTATCTAAAAGCAATAAGGAAGATCTTTCTGCAATCTACTTCTGCGAAGAGCTTGATAAGCCATTGTATCTATCTGAATTAACGAAAGAACGCCTCCGCCGTGCAGGTAATAAGGTTAAAGCAATTAATCCAGACTGGAATGGAGATACCGGTTTTCGTGTGTTCAAACTTGATACATCCAACATCCGACCGTGGGAAGCGACGGCTGAAACACTTTCAGAACAGCTTGATGCCTATGTAAGCCCAATCCTCGAAGGACGTAGTGAAGAAGATTTACTCACAGAGTTGATGCTCAAACGTGGCATTGACCTGAATGTAAACATTGAAACCCGTCAGTTTGATGGATTAACAGTTTCTAGCGTCGAAGGTGGCAAATTATTTACCTGCTTTGCCAGTCAAATCCCAGCCTCTTCAGTTGAAGGACTGACTAAGGGGATCCTTGACTGGCATAAAAGCTTTAAGGCTGGCAAAGATACTGTCTGCTATTTCCTTGATGACGCATTTGAAAATAACGTTGCTAAAACAAATCTTTGCGCCATTCTGGAACAGCATGGCCTGACAAACTTGCACAGCCTGTAAGGGAATGAGATGAAACTACATTTTGAATCTGACCTTACCTATCAGCAAAACGCCATAACTTCGGTCTGTGATTTGTTTGTGGGACAGGAGAAGTGGGAGAGCGAAATGACTGTGCTGGCCCCAGCTCAGGGTGCTCTCTCATTTGAAGGCGCAACAGGTTCAATGCCTGTAAATCCACAAATACCCGAAGATGATGTTCTGCTAAAAAACTTAAACAATGTTCAGTTGAAAAATCAGCTTCCTCCCTCACCTATGCTCGACAGCCATGATTTTACTGTCGAGATGGAAACAGGGACAGGTAAAACGTATGTTTATCTTCGCACCATGCTTGAGTTGAACAAACGCTACGGCATGAGTAAATTTATTATTGTTGTTCCTTCCGTTGCCATCAAGGAAGGCGTGTATAAAACACTACAAATCACTGAAGAGCATTTCAAAAGCCTTTATGCGGGAGTTCCATACGAATACTATCTGTATGACTCGGCAAAACCTGCGGATGTGAGAAATTTTGCAACCAGCTCTGTTATGCAGATCATGGTAATGACGGTTGGTGCAATTAACAAAAAAGACGTTAATAAGCTCTATCAGTCCAGTGAAAAAACGACCGTTGACGATATGGATAAGCCAATTGATCTGATACGTGCCACACGTCCAATTATTATTGTAGACGAACCGCAAAGTGTTGATGGTGGTTTAAACGGTGCGGGTAAAACCGCACTTGATGCAATGCATCCCATGTTCACCTTACGCTATTCAGCGACACATGTGCATAAACATCATATGGTCTATCGTCTCGATGCCATTGATGCTTACAATCAGAAGCTGGTCAAACAGATCGAAGTTGCCGGGCTTGAAGTCCAGAATGCAAGCAACAGCCCCTATGTAAAACTGGTCAGTATTAACAGTAATAAAAATAACATTAACGCGACTGTTATTGTTGATATAGCCGATAAAAAAGGGAGCGTAAATCGTTCTGAGATTACAGTGTATGACGGTATGACACTTGATGACGAAACAGGACGTGATATTTATCAGGGTTACCGGATAAGCGAGATCCGAACTGGCAAAGAGGGTTATCTTACACTGGAAACACCTTCTGATACCTACTATATGAAAGTCGGTGATGTCGTGGGGGATATTGACCCTATGCTCATCCAGCGTCATATGATCAGACGTACAATCCGTGAACATCTGGATAAAGAACTTCGCCTGAATACTCAGCAAATCAAGGTTCTTACCCTATTTTTCATTGATAAGGTTGATTTCTATCGCCAGACTAATGAAGAAGGACTGCTTGAACCGGGTGAATATGCCCGCATCTTTGAAGAAGAATATCTAAAGGCCATTAAAAGCCCCGCATATAAAACTTTGGTTCCTTCTCATCCAGAACATGCTAAAGACGTTCATGATGGTTATTTCTCCATTGATAAAAAAGGTGCATGGGCTGAAACAAGCGAAAGCAATAATGCAGGCCGCGAAAATGCGGAACGCGGTTATAACCTCATCATGAAAAATAAAGAGAAGCTTTTGAGTTTCTCGAATCCGGTGAGGTTTATTTTTTCACACTCTGCTTTGAAAGAAGGCTGGGATAATCCCAATGTATTCCAGATCTGTAGCCTCCGAGAGATGGGAAGTGAACGAGAACGTCGTCAAACATTAGGACGTGGTCTTCGCCTGTGTGTTAACCAAGAGGGTGAACGTGTTCGTGATGAAAGCATTAACATTCTGACTGTCGTTGCCAGTGAAAATTATGAAGCCTATGCCGAACGACTACAGAGCGAAATTGAGAACGAAACAGGCATCCGTTTTGGTATCATCGAAAAAGATGCGTTTGCCCATCTGATCTTCTCTGATTCCTCACAAGTTGTGGGTATCGCCGGTTCACATGAGATTTGGTCTGAACTACAGACCGAAGGTTATCTGGAAAAATCGGGGAAAATCACAAAAGCCCTGAAAGAAGTGTTATTCGAAGACACTTTTGTTGTTAGTGAGAAGTATGCCTCACTACAGGAACAAATTGAAACTATCCTGCGTAAATCAGCAGGGCGACTCAATATAAACAATGCTGATGAACGTAAAACAATCAAATACCGGAAAGAAGTCTTAAACAGCCCGGAATTCGAAGCGTTATGGCAGCGCATTTGTCAAAAAACGCTGTATCGGCTAGCATTTGATGAAGAAGAATTGATCAAATCCTGTACGAAATCACTTTCTGAAATGCAGCCTGTAGCAAAAGCAATGGTCAGTTTCAGCAAAGCAACAATCAAACAAAGTCAATCTGGCCTTGATGTTAAAGCTCTGTCTAATGGAACAACAAGCTCTGTAGTTGATGTTGCAGAGCAGCCATTGCCAGATATTCTTGGTGTTCTACAGGAAAAAACCGGACTGACAAGACGCAGTTTAAGCACCATCCTGAAAGAGAGTGGAAGACTCGCTGATTTTGCTAAAAATCCACAGCAGTTTATCAGTGAAGCTATAGGCCGAATCAACTACTGCAAACGCCTGTCAATTGTTGATGGTATTAAATATTATCCACTAAAAGGAGAGGTGTATGCGCAAAGTCTCTTTATGGATAAAGAGCTAACAGGATATGCCCGTAATCTTTTTGAAACCTCGTCTAAGTCAGTTTACGAATACGTTCCTAAAGATTCTGAAGTCGAAAGCCGTTTCGCTCAGGAACTCGAAGAACAGGATGAAGTTAAGCTTTATGTGAAGCTGCCGGGATGGTTTAAAATCCCGACGCCACTGGGAACCTACAATCCTGACTGGGCGTTAGTTATTGAAGACAATGGTGAAGAACATATTTACTTTGTTGTAGAGACAAAAAGTAAACACATTGGTCTTGGTCATGAAGAAGATGCGAAGATAGCCTGTGGAACTGCACATTTTAGTGCTTTAAAAGCAGAAAAAATCAATGCAGCAAAATATGTTCGAGCCACAGCCATTACAGAAATAATGAGCAGCCTTTAAATTATATAACTGGCCTTTTAGGAGGCCAGTTTATAATTTACAAAATTAAAACATAAAAAATACACATTCAGTTTTATTTTGTCTTCCGTTGCTAGCTACAGCTATAGTAACCCTATACTCAGAAAATTTCTTATGAAAATTCGATATGATATTATAACCTTATATTTCAATCAAAACAAGATGCTCTATCCCATGTAAGAACACCAGCCTTCCAATTTGTAACCCTCATTTCTAACATCCATATGTCGCCTGAACGATAAACAATAGAGTGTTTAGTTACCATATCAGTAGATTGACCGCCTGAAAAAACACAAAGGAGGTGTTTTCCAAGATTTAATGTTTTATAAACATCACCACCTCCAGTTGTGGAAGATTCAAATACAACACTGTATATCTTTTCATTAAATTTAAATTTTGCCCATAACCCATTAACACAACTTAATGCAGAACCTTCATCATCTCTCCCTTGTAAACCATTAGGTGAGCAACCACCGCCAGTGGATACTTTCCCATTTATATAAACAAACTCACCTGCATTTATCCTTCCATCAGAATTTATGTTTCCATTTGAATGGATGTAATTAGAATTAAGATTTCCTGATGCCCAAACATATGATGCATTGACAGTTCCTGAATTTGCATATATATCACCATCAGTCACAAAAGCCTTTTTTGCGTATACTGTTCCATCCGCATTCAAAGCAGCAGCCATCTTTTTATTACTATCAGCCGCAACCCCTATATTTCCAACCGCATACATGTTTTCTCCTGCATTTACAGATTTTCTCACATACGCAATACCATTTGTAGAAAAATCTCCTTTGGCATAAATATAGTCATTGGAAATGATACCTTTGCCTGAGTTTATTACACCTCCAACTGTTAAATCTTTAGAGACATTCAAGTTATTGTCGAAATTACCTGTTCCGGATGCATTTATGTCTTTTATATTATTAATACTATTGCCTCCCATATTCAGGTCGCCTGTCATTGGCAATGTTCCATCACGACGCAGGTAAACAGAATACATCGCAGAATCATATCCAACACGATAGGCCATAAGACCTGCACTGGTGATATTACTGTAAACTGTTGATGTTTCTTTCCATGCACCCTGCAAACCTGATGCTAACGTTGCTGATTGCGTCATACCACTGTCAATACCCGCTGTTTGCATGGCTTTCCCTAATAAATCATAACGTGTTTTACCGCCTTCAATCCATGCCGTCGATGTCGTTATAAGACCATTAATAACAAAGTTAGGTGAAGTTCCATCTCGTTTTAATATGATTTTATACGAGGATTTATTAGCATTAGTGCCTGTGTAGGTTGAAGGTAGCAAACCTTCGTTAATCAATGTCTGGTAAGTAATTTCACATACTGAACCTGAACAGGTTCTTGGCCCCGGATCGGTTCCTGTTCCGGCAGCATTGGATAAGGTTGATAATTTATCATAACGGATATTTATATAGCCATTAACTGCTTCACCGATCTGTTTCATTTGTTGCCCGACAGCAGAAGCCAATATACTCTCCTGTTCATTTTTCATATCCTGAAACTTCATAAAAGCCACTATCGTCCCAACACCTAAAACAAGAGTTAATTCTAGTAAAGAGAATCCTTTTTTAATTTTCATTTTCATCGTCCTATTTTATATTCACGTATTAATTAATTATCAAATAACAAACAAAAATCAAGATACAGATAAAAACAAATCCCCAGCCATATTAAAATTAAGCTAGAGATTTGTCAGGACGTGAAATATAAACCTAAAAATTATATTTTATTATTTTATAGATGAAAAAATCTGATTATATAAGATTATGAATCATTATACTGATAGATATATCATCATAAATAGAATGTCAAATCTTTTAATGAAAGTTAACGATAATTATCTATTGGAATTTTTTCTCAAATAAGTGTCAAATAGTTTATATGCATTATCAAGTTTTCCTTCCTTTCATGCTCGCCAGAAATAACATTCCGCTTCTTTTAAATCTTTCTTTATCATCTGGATGTAGGTGGGGTATCTCTAGTAGCATACCTAAAACAAGATCCTTATCCACCGTAAAAACATCACAATCAAGAGCCTTGGCAACTTCAGCCCCTAAAATTATTTTCTGACGTGTCTCTATCTGTTTAGCTTCTTTCTTAGACTTATATTGCAAACGATTTAAACGCATCTGAGCAGATGCTAATTGCTGCTCCAGTGTCTTTTTTATTCGTGGTTTCTTTCTGGTTTGTTCTTTATCTGAAATATCACTCATTTTCTATCCTCTTATAGTTCCATGATACATATATATTTCTTATAAATATGTTAGTCAATGAGGATATTTGAAAAATTGGATTATTATTTCTTTTTATGCGATGGGAGCTTTTCTTTTAAAATATTAAAGCAGTTGATAACATTCTCATGCTCTACTGAAAAATGATCTATACTCCTTTTCAGAAGATCATTGGCAACATCAACGATAAATTGACTTCTTTCACTATGATTATAGACAGTAAATACATCAGCTATCCAATGATAGCAGCAAAGCGTCAACAAAATACAATAGTCTTGATATTCTTTAATACCTGATAAAAAAGTATATCCGTTATAATCTACTTGCCTTGTTCTTCTATAATATTGCCTAAGCGTGGGTTTCATTATTATTAAATTATATTTAACTATATCATAGTGAATGTCATCCTGAACGTAGTCGTTTTTAAGAAAGAAACTATTGCTATGAACATATAAAGCATAGGCAATGGTTTCAGTTGAGACTCCATATTTCTCACACAGAGCCTTTGAGACAACAGAATTGTTTTCAATATGTCTTATAAACTCACTTTCCTTCAAGTTTTTTGTTTTCAATTTTTTCATGTATTACCTCTTATAAAAATTATAATATCATCATTAATGAATGCTTTAACGACGAAATGGCACTGGTTTTCTCCATTCAAACTCTGCCTCAAACCTTTCTTTATTTCTTTCATTTTTGATCTGACAAGATATACGATTGTTGAGGATCTTTTTTCGAGCAATTTTTAAAACTTCTTTCATTTCACATTTTACAAGCTTTCTACCTTTAATTTTCATTTCTTCATATATGGCATTATTGATAAAATCTCTTTCTTTAGCTGATAGTATCTTTAATCTTCCTTGCTCATCCGCATTATTTGAAATGGTATTAATTGTTTCATCTTCTTTTTCTTCCATATCAACTCTACTCTTTTTTTGTTTTTTTGATTTTTGCTCTTTTCTAATCGAGCGGACTTGATCACGAGCAATAAATTTGACAGTTTGTTTTTCTTTTTTATTTAGTGCTTTACCTTTTAACTTAGCGGCTTCTTCCAGAAAATCATCTATTATCTTTTTTTCATTCTCAGTAAGATTTTGTATCCATCCCATTCTTAGTTTTTTTGTTTTACTTTCCATATCATTACCTTTTTATTTATATTTTTTAATTAATACAATTAAAAAACAAAAAACTCAAATTAATCCATGCACCATATTTAATTTATAAGCCTACTTATCTTTCGTTAGTGCCTTGATGAAATGGCACCTACCTACTGATATTTTTAAAATTATTTTTTTGTACTAGTAGTACTAGAATTTTATTAGATTAGGTTCTGGGGTTTTAGATAGCGACTTTCAGTCGTAGTAGTTTTCCGTCAGGAAAACTTAGTTTTTCTGCAAGCTTCACCCCCCTAACCCCCCGTAAAAAAATACTATTGTAATATTTTTTTTAGGTTCGCAGGTTGGCGATTCTCACCGTAGCTATTGAGTTCCAGCACGTTTCCATTACTGGGACACCCCATCGGACTCCTACAGATACATCATGATCATTTAAAGCATTTTCTCGTTTTACTAAAGAAAATTATACTACCGCTTTATAGATTTTAGATGAACGCTTCAAGTTGGTGGCTACCGACTTCCCCCCGTTTATATGCCACCTACAATAACCTAAGAACAAAACAGTTTTTAACACATGATGTCCAAAGATTCTTAGACCTGATACACAGGTTTAACGTTATTGCTTTTGAAGACTAAAATGTTTTTGGAAATGGTATTTGAAAAGCTTATAAAAAGTTGAGATTTAGATTTGACAAATATGAAAAGATTATTTAATACTTTATTATATTTGTAATCACGTTATTCCTCTAACTGATTACAAGGCTTCAAAAGTCGGCAAAACTTTTTTAGTCCTTAAAAAGTCAACTTTGATAAGTTGGCTTTTTTTGTATCTTTATTTTATTTACAACACAACATTTTACTTGTCAAATAAAACAACCTAACTTTATTAAAAATAAAAAAGACCAGACAAACTTAAATATATTTCGTCAAAAAACACATTTAACATATGATCTAATGGATTTTTATTTGATTTTTACTGTTTAATCAGCAATAACTCAAATGGTTATGATACAAAAGGTGATAACAAAAATGGTGTTTACAAGACTCTGCACAAAAATGCAACAAGCTCTATATGTAATCATGCAACATATACAATCAAAATCATTAACCTAAATCATCTAATATTCCCCACGTTACTTGACTCTCTTTCCTTATGGTTTATTTTTCACCCTTTGCTTTTTCACTCTTATTTTAAGTCCGAACCTACACCATCCATTTTTTTAAAAAACTGTCGTTATAAGTCTGTTTTAGTGCATTTAGCTTTTCCCGCCTTACGGCGGGAGGGAAATTAACTCTTTTGCCCTTACGGGCGCTCTCTAAAACCATAATCATTAAGATTCGTGTAATACCTCAGCCGTTCATCCGAATCTAGCCCCGTTAATTTCACAGACATTAAAACTAGCGTTATTATTTAACTATAGAAAAGCTTTATACATTGTCGTTATTTTTAGCTCCTTTAGGAGATATAAAAATAAAGCAATGCCCACCTATACACTGCTACGCAGTGTGTGGGGTCTACCGACGGTTGCCTGCCGCAGGCTAACACCGTTTCCTTCGGAAACAAGGTCAACGTCAACACCAGAGTTTTTCTTGCGAAAAACTAAAACCAGCATAGTCGCATTGGAGATTTATATTTTGGTTTGTTATTTAAAATTATATTGAGGTTCTTTTTATTGTATGGCTATTTTTCATCTTGATTTTAAAATTGTGAAACGTTCAGAAGGCAGGTCTTCCGTTGCGAAGGCTGCCTATCATGCTCGTACACGTATAACAGATGAAAGAACAGGTGATACGTATGATTACAGTCGCCGTACTGATTTATATGGGCACTTCATATTAGCTCCAGCTAATGCACCAGAACACATCGTAAAAGACTCTACAGCATTGTGGAATGAAGTTGAACGGGTCGAGCGTCAGCAAAATGGTCAAACAGCCCGTTATTTCGATGTTTCCATTCCTACCGAGTTAAATAATGATGAAAAGAAAAAACTTGTCCTTGAGTATTGTCAGAAAAATTTCGTTGATAAAGGTATGATTGCTGATATCGCTTTCCATGATCTCGATAGCGACAACCCACATGCTCACGTTATGTTGACGTTAAAAACCATTGGCCCGGAAGGGTTTGGTAAAAAAGAAAGAAGCTGGAATGACAGAAAAATGTCTGTGTTGTGGCGTGAATCATGGGCATCTATGGCTAACAGCTTCCTCGCTGCTGCTGGTTCGCCAGAACGTATTGATCATCGTTCCCTTCAAGCCCAGCACGAAGAGGCATTAGAAAAAGCGGCGGCTGCTCTGGACAATGAAGAACAAGCACTATGGCTTGCTAAAGCCGCTGAAACAAATCGTCCTCCAATGAAGCGTATCCACAGTGCCAAATGGCGCAGTAAAGCTGCTCAGGAACAAAGAGCCGCAGAACAAGCTGTTCGTGATACAGCCAAGCAAGAAGCCGTTGAAGTCTACAAAACATTCAGCGAACTTGATCTTGAAATCGTCGTTGATGTCAGAAGCTTTACGATTACACATCTTGCTGAACCAGAAGAGATTGTATTACCAGAAACGCGCTCCGGCTCTTCGACCAATGAAACGCAAAGACCTGTTTTGGTTGCACCAGCTCCTCATACTCGTATGCGTGGCGTTAAATCTTACCGTGATAAAACAAAAGTCAGTAAAGTTGTTGCTGGTAAAAAACCATCGGTCAGTATTTCTGATTCTGGATCAAATACTATTCTGCAAACATCCTCCTCTCAAAACCCAAACAGGGCATCCAGAAGCGCCCCTGAACGTGTTAAAAGGAAACAGACTATTCCGCGTCAGGATAATATCTTTAAACGCTTTACAGCCCTTTTGGTTGATTTTATCAGGGGTAAATTTATATGGGCTAAAACAGGCAAAACTAAAGTTGATATTATCAGTGAAGAACATGATAAACGTATTGCTGAAAACTATGTCTTTGATGAGGTATTAGGCCGTCATGTTCTACGCCCTGAATATGAGAAACGAGCTAAGTTTAACCAAGATGACTACAAGCCAACGACTGACGAGATCACCCGTTTCCCAAGCCGTCCGAAGCAGGAACAACCAGAAATCGATCACAGCAAGGATCTAACCCCTTCTATGTCACTTGAGCAGGTCAGAAAGAATAGCTATCAAAGGTTGAGGCAGCCGAGCTATCGTGGCAAGAACTAATCATTCCTGATTTTCTGCATTGATGTAGCCCCCTGAAACACCGGACAGTAGCTGTATCTCCAGATAAGAGATAGGCTTGAATATATGTCTAACACTAACGCCAATTTTGAGATGACCGGGATCCTGTTAGGGCAAGAAGTCCGTAAACGTAAAACTCCTCAGGAGAAGATCGCCATTATCCAGCAGACGATGGAGCCGGGTATGAATGTCTCCCATGTCGCCCGCCTGCATGGTATCCAGCCCAGCCTGCTGTTTAAGTGGAAGAAGCAATATCAGGAAGGCAGCCTCACCGCCGTTGCGGCTGGAGAGGAAGTCGTTCCTGCTTCTGAGCTTACTGCTGCTCTGAAGCAGGTCCGGGAGCTTCAGCGCCTTCTGGGCAAGAAGACGATGGAAGTTGAGATCCTGAAAGAAGCCGTGGAGTACGGTCAGTCGCGAAAATGGATAGCGCACGCGCCCTTGTTGCCAAAGGACGGGGAATAGCCATGGTCAGCCGGACCATGGGCGTGTCGCGTGCGCAACTGTCACTGCGGATTAACCGTTCTGCCGACTGGCAGGACAGGGCCTGTAACCGGCGTAATGAAGAAGCAGACGCAGAAATACTGTCGGCTATCCTCAACATTATCAGCGATATGCCGAGTTATGGTTATCGACGCGTGTGGGGCATCCTGCGCAAGCAACGTCGCACAGAGGGACAGCCACCTGTGAATGCCAAACGGCTTTACAGGATAATGAGCGAGCATAACCTGTTGTTGTTGCATCACAAACCAGAGCGACCGAAGCTTGAACATAAGGGCAAGATAGCGGTGGCAGAAAGCGATATGCGCTGGTGTTCAGATGGCTTCGAGTTCGGCTGCGACAACGGCGAAAAACTGCGGGTAACGTTCGCGCTGGACTGCTGCGACCGTGAGGCCATAGACTGGGCAGCAAGCACGGGAGGCTATGACAGTTCGACCGTGCAGGATGTGATGCTGAGGTCGGTGGAAAAGCGCTTCGGCGACAGGTTGCCCGACACAGCGGTGCAGTGGCTGACGGATAACGGTTCAGCGTATACCGCGTATGAAACGCGGAGGTTCGCGAGAGAGCTGAATCTGGAGCCCTGCACAACAGCGGTGAGCAGCCCGCAGAGTAATGGCATGGCCGAACGGTTCGTGAAAACGATGAAAGAAGACTATATCGCGTTCATGCCAAAACCGGATGTGAGAACAGCACTGCGAAACCTTGCAGTAGCGTTCACGCATTACAATGAAAACCACCCGCACAGCGCGCTGGGATATCACTCCCCGAGGGAATACCGGCGGCAGCGGACATCGTTAACTTAAGATACAAAAGCTGTTCGGAGATGGAG
>NZ_JUMS01000064.1:0-46296 GCF_001059415.1 Enterobacter sp. 940_PEND | reverse complement strand
AGGGATGCAGGCTCATGCCCGACCCGATAGCCTGAAGGAATAAGCTGAGGACAAAATTGCCGGGAGCAATTTTGGACAGCGCCTGCGCTGGCCCTGAAAGGGTGAGCCCCAGGGATGGGGCGAGCAATCCGCGAAGCGGCGATTTACAGCCGGGAGCCCGGGTTGCCGGGGCGGTGGCGATTGAGCCGCCCTGGCACGTTCACAGGCCATGTCGTTACAGAGTAGCAAGAAACATAAAGTGAACGGAATGACCACCAGAGCCATATATTTCCCCTCACCCCAGCCCTCTCCCTCAAGGGAGAGGGTGTCATCAGTGCAGGCATTATTTTATGGGGATCTCTCAACCCCAATGGGGCGAGGAGATGGTTCAATGCTCGCCTCCCTCATCCCGCCCGAGGGAAAGGCTACGCGCCAGGCTCGAGCATCCCGCTCGCGCTGCGTTTCTGGCTGAACTGCCACCACAGGGCAAGGAGCGTCATAAAGCCCACCGCGCCGAGCATCATCCACGGGAGTTCGGGCTGGCTTAACGCTTTTCCGGCATCAAACAACCAGCCGCCACCGGCGTAACCTAATGCGCCGCCAAGCGCCAGCCCCAGCCGGCTGAAACCCATATAGCTGCCGCGCGCACGCGCATCCGCAAGCGAGGCGCTCAGCGTTTCACGGGCAGGCTCGGCGATGATTGAGCCAATATAGAACGTGCAAATCAGCGTAAACAGCTGCTGGAGAGAGTTCACCAGACCGATCGGCATCATGCTCAGCGTCATCAGGAGCAGCCCGGCCATCAGGCGATGCTCCAGACGAAAATGCCGTTCGCTCCAGCGGGCAATCGGATAAAGCAGCGTTAACGACAGGCAGGCTTCGATGGCGTACATCCATTTAACGGCTGCAGGCGTGCCCGCAATGTCGTTAACCATGATCGGCAGCATCAGCATGACCTGCACAGCCAGCATGTAATAGCCCGTCAGGGTCAACACATAGGTGACAAAACGTTTGTCGCGCAGGACGCGGCCAAGCCCTTCCCGGACCGGCGCTTTGACCGTCGACAGTTTCCAGGCGGGCAGGAACAGGCCATTGAACAGCGCGCACAGAATAAAGAGCACCGCCCCAGCCGCGCAGACCAGTCGGAAATCATACTGCAGCAGCCAGCTTCCCAGCAGGGCGCCGATAACCGCCCCAGCACTGTCCTGCATCATCAGAATCGAGAAGAAACGGCCGCGGTGCTGGGGGCGAATAAGCTTTACCACCAGCGCGGTGCGCGGCGGATCGAACAGCGTGCCGCCGATACCGGAGAGGAAACAGGAGAACCAGAGCAGCCAGGGCTCCTGGGCGACGGCCATCGTGGCAAAACCTGCCGCGCGCAGCAGCATACCGGTAACGATCATCGGTTTAGCGCCAAAGCGGTCGGCAATGGCCCCGCCAAAGACGCCCAGGCCCTGCTGGACAAACTGGCGTAACCCCAGGGCAATGCCAACCATTAATGCCGCCCAGCCCATCTGATCGACAAAGCGGATCGATATCAATGGAAAAACGACAAAAAAGCCAAGCACGACCAGCATGTTATCGACGAGCAGGAAATATTTACCCAAGCTCCTGGCCTGTGATACGCGGGACATTTTCCCTCCAGGGAAAATAAGAAGGTGAGCACGCTAACATTCTGCGGTGTCGCCGCGTTTTTTCCCACCCCCAGGGGTGACAATATTTTTTTATCAAAAGGGTGCTTTGATAGAGAGTTCTCATCGAAAATAATGAAAAGAGGGCAAAATGGTATGTCACTGTTTTCACAGACGGCGCAGGCGCAGGTATAGTAAAGCTAATGGGTCAGCAGAAGTGACGGGAAGGAGTGGTATCGATGTTTGGCTATCGCAGTAATGTGCCAAAAGTGCGTCTGACAACGGACAAGCTGGTCGTTCGTCTGGTGCATGAGCGTGATGCCTGGCGTCTGGCGGATTATTACGCCGAGAATCGCCAGTTTTTAAAACCCTGGGAACCCGTTCGGGATGAGAGCCATTGTTACCCTTCCGGCTGGCAGGCGCGCCTCAGCATGATTACGGAATTTCACAAGCAGGGCAGCGCGTTCTATTTCGCGCTGCTGGATCCTGAAGAGAAAGAGATTATCGGGATCGCCAATTTTTCAAACGTGGTGCGCGGGTCGTTTCACGCCTGCTACCTTGGCTACTCCATCGGCCAGAAATGGCAGGGGCAGGGGCTGATGTACGAGGCGTTAACGGTGGCGATCCGCTATATGCAACGCACGCAGCATATCCATCGCATCATGGCGAACTATATGCCGCATAATCAGCGCAGCGGCAATTTGCTGGCGCGCTTAGGGTTCGAGAAAGAGGGTTACGCCAAAGACTATCTGCTGATAGACGGAGAGTGGCGCGACCACGTTCTGACGGCGTTAACCACCCGGGACTGGACCGCAGGTCGTTAAGGAGAAAAGATGAAGTATCAGCTAAACGGTACAGAAGCGCGCGTGATTGGGTGCTTACTCGAAAAACAGGTCACCACGCCGGAGCAGTATCCGCTCTCCGTCAACGCCGTGACCATGGCCTGCAACCAGAAAACCAACCGCGAGCCGGTGATGAACCTCAGCGAGCATGAGGTTCAGGACGTGCTGGATGCGCTGGTAAAACGCCACTATTTGCGCACCGTCAGCGGCTTCGGCAACCGCGTGACCAAATACGAACAGCGCTTCTGTAACTCCGAATTTGGCGACCTGAAGCTGAGCAGTGCGGAAGTGGCGGTCATCACCACGCTGTTGCTGCGCGGAGCGCAGACGCCGGGGGAACTGCGCACGCGCGCTTCCCGCATGCATGAGTTTAGCGATATGCAGGAAGTTGAGCAGACCCTGGAAGGGCTGGCTTCTCGCGAAGACGGCCCATACGTGGTGCGTCTGGCGCGCGAGCCGGGTAAACGTGAAAGCCGCTATATGCACCTGTTCAGCGGCGACGTCGATGTCGCTACCGTTACCGCGGAGAGCGACGCGGGATCCTCAGCAAGCAATGACACTCTTGCCGCGCGCGTAGAGGCGCTGGAAGACGAGGTCGCCGGGCTGAAACAGCGCCTGGATGCATTGCTGGCACATCTGGGAGACTGACGGTGAAAAAATTACGCGTTGGTGTGGTGGGGCTCGGCGGCATCGCGCAAAAAGCCTGGCTGCCTGTATTAGGTGCGGCGACGGACTGGACTCTGCAAGGGGCATGGTCACCCACCCGAGAAAAGGCAGAACGTATCTGCGAAACCTGGCGCATTCCGTATGCCGCCTCCCTGCAGGATCTGGCCCGCGAGTGTGATGCGGTCTTTGTGCATACCTCAACGGCAACCCACTATCAGGTGGTGAGCGAGCTGCTCAATTTGGGGGTTCACGTCTGCGTGGATAAGCCGTTGGCGGAAAATGTTCAGGATGCCGAACGGCTGATTGAGCTGGCCGCGCGCAAAAAACTGACGCTGATGGTGGGCTTCAACCGCCGCTTCGCGCCGCTTTACCAGCAGCTGAAGGCGCAGTCGGACACGCTCGCCTCGCTGCGGATGGATAAACACCGCACCGACAGCATTGGGCCAAACGATCTGCGCTTCACCCTTCTGGATGATTATCTGCACGTGGTGGATACGGCGCTGTGGTTGAGCAACGGCGAAGCGCTGCTGAAAAGCGGCACCCTGGTGACAAACGATCAGGGGCAGATGGTCTATGCGGAGCACCACTTCGGCGTTGAGCATCTTCAGATTACCACCAGCATGCACCGTCGTGCGGGAAGCCAGCGTGAATCCGTGCAGGCGGTGACCGAGGGCGCGCTGTACGACATTACGGACATGCGCGAATGGCGGGAAGAGAAGGGCAACGGCGTGGTGACGCTCCCGGCGCCAGGCTGGCAGAGCACCCTCGAGCAGCGCGGTTTCGCAGGATGCGCCCGCCACTTTATCACCTGCGTGCAAAATCAGACGGTTCCTGAAACGTCCGGCGAGCAGGCCATTCTGGCGCAGCGCATTGTGGAAAGGCTCTGGCGCGATGCCATGAGCGAATAACTCGCTGTAACATCTGCGGATAGTAATTCGTTGAAATCCGGTTAGACTAAGCGCCGCTTGTTGGCTTTGCCGGGTGGCGCTTACGCTAATCCGGCCTACAAATCCGTATGGTTCTGGAAATTCACGTTAATGAACTTATTAAAATCGCTGGCGGCCGTCAGCTCGATGACCATGTTTTCCCGCGTGCTGGGTTTTGCGCGCGACGCCATTGTGGCAAGGGTATTTGGTGCAGGGATGGCCACGGACGCCTTTTTCGTCGCGTTCAAATTGCCAAACCTGCTGCGTCGTATTTTTGCTGAAGGGGCGTTTTCCCAGGCATTCGTGCCTATTCTGGCGGAATATAAAAGCAAGCAGGGCGAAGACGCGACGCGCGTCTTTGTCTCTTATGTCTCCGGGCTGCTGACGCTGGCTTTGGCGGTGGTGACCGTACTCGGGATGCTGGCCGCGCCGTGGGTGATTATGGTGACCGCGCCCGGTTTTGCCGATACGGCCGACAAATTTGCGCTGACCTCGCAGCTGCTGCGCATTACTTTCCCCTATATTCTGCTCATCTCGCTGGCCTCGCTGGTGGGGGCGATCCTGAACACCTGGAACCGCTTCTCTGTCCCGGCGTTTGCGCCGACGTTTCTCAACGTCAGCATGATCGGTTTTGCCCTGTTCGCCGCGCCGCACTTCAACCCGCCGGTGTTGGCGCTGGCCTGGGCGGTTACCGTCGGCGGCGTGCTGCAGCTGGCGTACCAGCTGCCGCATCTGAAAAAAATCGGCATGCTGGTGCTGCCGCGCATCAATCTCAAAGATGCCGGGGCGATGCGCGTGATCAAGCAGATGGGGCCCGCTATTCTCGGCGTCTCCGTCAGCCAGATCTCGCTTATCATCAACACCATTTTTGCCTCTTTCCTCGTGTCCGGCTCGGTTTCCTGGATGTACTACGCCGACCGTCTGATGGAATTCCCGTCCGGGGTGCTGGGCGTGGCGCTGGGGACCATCCTGCTGCCGTCGCTGTCGAAAAGCTTTGCCAGCGGCAATCATGATGAATATTGCCGCCTGATGGACTGGGGTTTACGTCTCTGCTTCCTGCTGGCCCTGCCGAGCGCGGTGGCGCTGGGTATTCTGGCCAAACCGCTGACGGTGTCGCTCTTCCAGTACGGGAAATTCACCGCCTTTGATGCCGCCATGACCCAGCGCGCGCTGATTGCCTACTCGGTCGGCTTGATGGGGCTGATCGTCGTCAAGGTGCTGGCGCCCGGGTTCTATTCGCGTCAGGACATCAAAACGCCGGTGAAAATTGCCATCGTGACGCTGATTATGACCCAGCTGATGAACCTGGCGTTTATTGGTCCGCTGAAGCATGCTGGCCTGTCGCTGTCTATTGGTCTGGCGGCCTGTCTGAATGCCGGGCTGTTGTACTGGCAGTTGCGCAAGCAGGATATCTTTACGCCGCAGCCGGGGTGGGGAAGTTTCCTGGTACGTCTGATCGTTGCGGTACTGGTGATGTCGGCGGCGCTTCTCGGCATGATGTACGTGATGCCGGAGTGGTCCCTCGGCACTATGCCTTATCGTCTGATGCGGCTGATGGCCGTGGTAGGCGTCGGGGTCGTGGCTTACTTTGCCACGCTCGCGGTGCTGGGGTTCAAAGTGAAAGAGTTTGCCCGCCGTACGGCATAAACGCCAAAAGGGGAGTTCACCTTATGGTGCTCCCCGCTGCATGATTTGTCGCCCAGGCGTCAAATCGAAATCTTTTTAACTCCCGCAATACGCGCAGTCGCTGTTTGACCATCCGCACCGTACAGTCCGGTTTCTTTATGCGGTTTCAATACCTCAAGCGCCTGCTGATTACGCTCAATCTGACCTTCCAGTAGCCAGCCGTTGTGCTGGTTAAGGTCGCGCAGGTACTGGGTTTTTTCGGTAATGGTTTGCCAGCGCTCAATAATATCGTCATTGGCGCTACGCTTAGGATCCTGCTCAGCGCGGCGCTGTTGCTCCAGATAATCCAGCGTCGCCAGTAGCGAACTCTTATCTTCAGTAATACGCTGCAGCGCGCTGCCGTTGATGTGACCGGAAGAGAGATGCTGCTGTTCAGCGTCCATTACCGTTTTCAGGTCGTTAAGAACAACCGTCATTTGATCCAGTATTTCTGACAGTCGACTCATACGGTTAGTTACTCTGTAAGAAACTCTGTGCTTCCTGAATCAGGGCATCAGCAATCTTGCTGGTGTCCATTTTCAGCTCACCGTTACGAATAGCCGTTTTCAGCGCTTCAACACGTTCCATAT
The DNA here is from genome assembly GCF_001059415.1 of Enterobacter sp. 940_PEND. Lineage (NCBI taxonomy): Bacteria > Pseudomonadati > Pseudomonadota > Gammaproteobacteria > Enterobacterales > Enterobacteriaceae > Enterobacter > Enterobacter sp. 940_PEND. Next base: position 39,997 of record NZ_JUMS01000064.1, on the reverse strand, counting down.
TGATATCGTTGCTGCCTGGCTGCATCAGTTTTGCCTGCGCGTCGCTCAGGGTAACGCTGGTGCTGTTGGACGTTGACGGTTTTTCCAGACGCGTTTTCTGCGCAGGAGCGTCATTCGTTTCGCGAGGTTGTACAGCGCTTACCGGCTTCAGGGCTGATGTACGATCAATGCTCATAGTGTTGTCCTCATCGAGGGTTCGCGGCGTTTGCGCCTGACATCATCATTAGTGGAATATTTATCGGCACGCGCCGCGAAATCTTTAAAAAGATTATAGGTTAATCAGAATATTCCCATCAGAATCGACGGTTCCGCTCACCACCTGGCCTGAGGACATTCTGACGCGGGCGTTTTGCGCCACCGCGGCATTGTTTAACGCTTTCCCTTCACTGTTGATGCTAAAGCCATCTCCGTTGGCCACCACCATCACCTGTTGACCCGCTTTTACCCGCCATGACTGACGCAGCATTGAGAGCTGTATCGGCTGGCCGGGGGCGACATCGCGCAGGCTGACGGCGTCCTGTGCCTGGTTCATTTCCAGCATGGTACGTGGAGGCAGCTGATCCAGACGGCCGCGCTTTAACGTCACGCTGTTCGTCTGCAGCACGCTGCCGCGCGCAATGGGTACGGCGGCGACAACATAATTGCCCGTCGCCTGAACTGCAACCTGTAAATAGCGTTTTTCGTTCGCGCAGCGTGCCAGCACGTTCACATTTCCCCACAGCCGGGTGGTTCCCGTCACGCTGAATGACGGTTGGTCACAGGTCGGGTACAGATTCGGTGGGGTGCGCACGGTAACGTTAACCTCATCGCTAAAGCCCGCCAGCTTTTCAGCAAAAAAAGCCGTCAGCCGATCCTGTAAGCCTTCAGCCTGCACCAGAGGGCTAAACAGCAAGAAAGTTGCCACCAGGCCACGTTTTAACGTTTGCATCGCAAGTTCCACCGTTTCCAGAGTTGAATGAATTCTACCTGCAGTGGTTTTGCATCAACGCAATAAATAGCGACGCATTTTGCGCTTATTCCGTCGATAGGGGAGACCGGGTGAGATTTAAGCTGTGAACTGAAATTTTGCCATCAGCGGAGGAGACATGCTCGATAAACTCGACGCCGCGTTACGTTTTCAGCAGGAAGCGCTCAATTTACGCGCCCAGCGGCAGGAGATTTTAGCCGCCAACATCGCTAACGCCGATACCCCAGGGTTTCAGGCGCGCGATATTGATTTTTCCAGTGAACTCAAAAAGGTGATGGAGCGTGGACGTGCCGAAGGAACGGGTGTTGCACTTGCCATGACATCCTCTCGCCATATTCCTGCTCAGGCGATGACCGCGCCAGCGACCGATTTACTTTATCGCATTCCCGATCAGCCCTCACTCGACGGTAACACCGTGGATATGGACCGGGAGCGTACGCAGTTTGCCGATAACAGCCTGAAATACCAGACGGGCCTGACCGTACTCGGCGGACAAATCAAAGGCATGATGAACGTCCTGCAGGGGGGGAACTGATAGATGGCCTTGTTGAATATTTTTGATATTGCCGGTTCGGCGTTAACCGCGCAGTCCAAACGCCTGAACGTGGCTGCCAGTAACCTGGCGAACGCCGACAGCGTAACCGGACCAGACGGCCAGCCTTATCGTGCCAAACAGGTTGTCTTTCAGGTCGATGCTGCGCCGGGCGCGGCGACGGGCGGCGTGAAGGTGTCTGATGTGGTAGAGAGCCAGGCGCCGGACAGGCTGGTGTATGAGCCGGGTAACCCGCTCGCGGATGCCAGCGGATACGTGAAAATGCCAAACGTGGATGTGGTAGGTGAGATGGTGAACTCCATGTCGGCTTCTCGCAGCTACCAGGCCAACGTTGAAGTGCTGAATACCGTGAAGAGCATGATGCTCAAAACGCTCACTCTCGGCCAGTAAAGGAGACATGCATGTCCATCGCCGTAAATGTGAATGATCCTACGAACTCGGGTGTTAATAACACGAAGAATACGACGGGTTCTAACTCCCTCACCGGGAGCAATGCCGCCGATCTTCAGGGCAGCTTTCTGACGCTGCTGGTGGCGCAGCTTAAGAACCAGGATCCCACCAACCCAATGCAGAACAACGAACTGACCACGCAGCTTGCGCAGATCAGCACCGTTAGCGGCATTGAGAAACTCAACACCACCCTCGGCTCCGTCTCCGGGCAGATTAACAGCGCCCAGTCTCTGCAGGCGGCAAGCCTGATTGGCCACGGGGTGATGATCCCGGGAACCACGATTCTGGCGGGCACCAGCACCACCGAAGGCAACACCACCACGACCACCACGCCGTTTGGCGTTGAGTTGCAGCAGGCGGCGGAGAAAGTTACCGCCACCATTACCGACAGCAACGGCACGGTCGTGCGCACTATTGATATCGGCGAGCTGAAGGCGGGCGTTCACACCTTTACGTGGGATGGCAGCCTGACCGACGGCACTAAAGCACCAAACGGTTCTTACAAAGTAGCGATCAGCGCCAGCAACGGGACGACCCAGCTGGTGGCGCAGCCGCTGCAGTTCGCGCTGGTCCAGGGCGTGATTAAAGGAAGCGACGGCAACAAACTGGATTTGGGAACCTCTGGTTCCACCACACTCGACGAAGTTCGGCAGATTATCTAAGCCTTAACACTTATCAGGAGTAAGTCATGGCCTTTTCTCAAGCGGTCAGCGGCCTGAATGCTGCGGCCACCAACCTGGACGTCATTGGCAACAACATCGCCAACTCCGCGACCTATGGTTTTAAATCCGGTTCTGCTTCATTTGCAGACATGTTTGCCGGTTCCAAAGTCGGCCTGGGCGTGAAAGTTGCGGGCATCACTCAGGACTTTACCGACGGCACCACCACCAACACCGGTCGTGGTCTGGACGTTGCTATCAGCCAGAACGGCTTCTTCCGTATGGTCGATTCCAACGGTTCAGTGTTCTACAGCCGTAACGGCCAGTTCAAGCTGGACGAAAACCGTACGCTGGTTAACATGCAGGGCATGCAGCTGACGGGCTACCCGGCAGCCGGAACGCCTCCAACCGTTCAGACTGGTGCGAACCCTCAGGCGATTACTATCCCGAACACCCTGATGGCGGCGAAATCAACCACCACCGCGACGCAGCAGATCAACCTGAACTCAACCGATCCTGTTCAAACTGCCCCGTTCGATGCGACCAACCCGGACACCTATAACAAAAAAGGGACCGTGACCGTATTCGACAGCCAGGGTAACGCCCACAACATGTACGTCTACTACGTGAAGACGGCCAACAATAAATGGGATCTTTACACTCAGGACGGCAGCGTTGCGGGTTCAACAGCGGCAAAAGCGGCGCAGATGAACTTTGATGCGAACGGTAACCTGGCGGGTGTCTACAACTACGACGCTGCTGGTGTACTGAGCGCAACGCCAAACGCCACGCCGGCCATTAACATCACCACGGGTTCTGTCAGCGGTGCGACGGCGGCGACCTTCTCCCTGAGCTTCCAGAACTCCATGCAGCAGAACACCGGTGCAAACAGCGTTGTGGCAACCAATCAGAACGGCTACAAGCCTGGCGACCTGGTGAGCTACCAGATCAACGACGATGGCACCGTGGTGGGAAGCTACTCTAACGAACAGTCTCAGGTTCTGGGGCAGATCGTGCTGGCAAACTTCGCCAACAACGAAGGCCTGAAATCGGAAGGCGACAACGTCTGGTCTGCCACACAGTCCTCCGGCGTGGCGCTGCTGGGTACCGCAGGCACCGGTAACTTCGGCAAGCTGACCAACGGCGCGCTGGAAGCCTCCAACGTGGATATGAGTAAAGAACTGGTGAATATGATCGTCGCACAGCGTAACTATCAGTCGAACGCGCAGACCATCAAAACCCAGGACCAGATCCTCAATACGCTGGTTAACCTGCGTTAAGCGGCTAACAGGAAAGCGCAATGGATCACGCAATATATACCGCGATGGGCGCGGCAAGTCAGACGCTCAATCAGCAGGCCGTTACCGCCAGCAACCTGGCAAACGCCTCTACGCCGGGCTTTCGCGCGCAGCTTAACGCGCTGCGCGCGGTGCCGGTTGAAGGGCTGTCCCTGCCGACCCGTACGCTGGTGACGGCATCAACCCCTGGCGCAGATATGACGCCAGGGCAGATGGACTACACCTCGCGCCCGCTGGACGTTGCCCTGCAGCAGGACGGCTGGCTGGCGGTGCAAACGGCCGACGGCAGCGAAGGCTATACCCGTAACGGCAATATCCAGGTGAGCGCGACGGGCCAGCTGACGATTCAGGGTCATCCGGTGATGGGGGAAGCGGGTCCGCTGACCGTTCCGGAAGGCTCTGAGCTGACTATCGCCGCGGACGGCACCATTTCGGCGCTGAACCCGGGCGATCCGGCCAACACCGTTGCACCCGTCGGACGTCTGAAGCTGGTTAAAGCGGAAGGCAAAGAGGTGCAGCGCGGCGACGACGGCATGTTTCGTCTGACCCAGGCGGCGCAGGCGACGCGTGGTGCCACATTACAGGCCGATCCGAGCATCCGCGTGATGTCCGGCGTTCTGGAAGGCAGCAACGTCAAGCCGGTAGCCGCCATGAGCGACATGATTGCCAGCGCCCGTCGTTTTGAAATGCAGATGAAGATCATCAGCAGCGTGGATGAAAACGCGGGCAAAGCTAACCAACTTCTGGCTATGAGTTAACAGGACTCCTTATGATCAGTTCTTTATGGATCGCGAAAACTGGCCTGGACGCCCAGCAAACCAATATGGACGTGATTGCCAACAACCTGGCAAACGTGAGCACCAATGGTTTCAAGCGTCAGCGTGCCGTTTTCGAAGATTTGCTTTATCAAACCATCCGTCAGCCGGGCGCGCAGTCTTCTGAACAGACGACGCTGCCGTCGGGCCTGCAGATTGGTACCGGCGTTCGCCCGGTGGCTACCGAGCGTCTGCACAGCCAGGGCAACCTGTCTCAGACCAACAACAGTAAAGACGTGGCAATCAAAGGCCAGGGCTTCTTCCAGGTGCAGCTGCCTGACGGGACCTCTGCCTATACCCGCGACGGTTCGTTCCAGGTCGATCAGAACGGCCAGCTGGTGACGGCGGGCGGTTTCCAGGTTCAGCCTGCGATTACCATCCCGGCGAACGCCCTGAGCATCACCATCGGACGCGACGGTGTGGTCAGCGTGACCCAGCAGGGACAGGCCGCGCCGGTTCAGGTTGGGCAGCTTAACCTGACCACCTTCATGAACGATACCGGTCTGGAAAGCATTGGTGAGAACCTCTACACCGAAACGCAATCCTCCGGTACGCCGAATGAGAGCACCCCGGGCCTGAACGGCGCGGGTCTGCTGTACCAGGGTTATGTTGAAACGTCCAACGTGAACGTGGCGGAAGAGCTGGTGAATATGATCCAGGTCCAGCGCGCGTATGAAATTAACAGTAAAGCAGTGTCGACGACCGACCAGATGCTGCAGAAACTGACGCAACTCTAAGGTGTAGCCCGGTGCGGTAAACGCCGCACCGGCTCCCTGTTTTCGAAGATGAAGGCAATGCAAAAAAACGCGGCGTTTCGTTATCCGATACTGACTGTTCTGGCTGTCACCCTCAGCGGGTGTGCTTTGATCCCGTCTAAACCATTGGTCCAGGGTGCGACGACTGCCCAACCCGTTCCCGGCCCTGCGCCAGTGGTCAACGGCTCCATTTTCCAGACCGCGCAGCCGATTAATTACGGCTATCAGCCGCTGTTTGAAGATCGCCGCCCGCGTAACGTCGGCGATACATTGACCATTGTGCTGCAGGAAAACGTCAGCGCGAGCAAGAGCTCGTCGGCGAACGCCAGCCGCGATGGCAAAACGAATTTTGGCTTCGATACCGTCCCGCGCTACCTGCAGGGACTGTTCGGCAACGCGCGAGCAGATGTCGAGGCCTCTGGCGGCAATACCTTTAACGGTAAAGGCGGCGCGAACGCCAGCAACACCTTCAGCGGTACGCTGACGGTCACGGTTGACCAGGTTCTGGTTAACGGCAACTTGCACGTTGTGGGTGAAAAACAGATCGCCATCAACCAGGGCACTGAATTCATTCGCTTCTCGGGCGTGGTTAACCCTCGCACCATCAGCGGCACCAACACCGTTCCGTCCACCCAGGTGGCGGATGCGCGCATTGAGTACGTCGGTAACGGCTATATCAATGAAGCCCAAAATATGGGTTGGCTGCAGCGCTTCTTCCTTAATTTATCGCCGATGTAAGCGAGGTGACCCATGTTTAAATCGATCTTCGCCGTGGCGCTCGCGCTGGTGACAACATTTGCCCAGGCTGACCGTATTCGCGATCTCACCAGCGTTCAGGGCGTTCGTGAAAACTCCCTGATTGGCTACGGCCTGGTGGTTGGTCTGGATGGTACCGGTGACCAGACGACCCAGACGCCGTTCACCACCCAAAGCCTGAACAACATGCTTTCCCAACTCGGCATTACCGTGCCGGCGGGAACCAACATGCAGCTGAAAAACGTGGCCGCGGTAATGGTCACCGCGTCCTACCCGGCGTTTGCGCGTCAGGGGCAGACCATTGATGTGGTGGTCTCCTCAATGGGTAACGCCAAAAGCCTGCGCGGCGGTACGCTGCTGATGACCCCGCTGAAAGGCGTTGATAGCCAGGTGTATGCGCTGGCGCAGGGGAACATTCTGGTTGGCGGTGCGGGGGCATCCGCAGGCGGAAGCAGCGTGCAGGTGAACCAGCTGAACGGTGGACGTATCACCAACGGTGCAATCATTGAGCGTGAACTGCCGACCCAGTTTGGCGCGGGCAACACCATCAACCTGCAGCTTAATAATGAAGACTTCACGATGGCGCAGCAAATTGCCGATACCATCAACCGCAGCCGCGGCTACGGTAACGCAACGGCACTCGATGCGCGCACCGTGCAGATCCGCACCTCCACCGGCAGCAGCAACCAGGTGCGCATGCTGGCTGATATTCAGAATATGGAAGTTAACGTTCCGGTCCAGGATGCGAAAGTGATCATCAACTCCCGTACCGGCTCGGTGGTGATGAACCGGGAAGTGTCGCTGGACAGCTGTGCCGTGGCGCAGGGTAACCTCTCCGTGACGGTTAACCGCTCCGCGAACGTGAGCCAGCCGAACACGCCATTTGGCGGCGGTCAGACGGTGGTAACACCGCAAACGCAGATTGATATGCGCCAGAGCGGTGGGTCGCTGCAGAGCGTTCGCTCCAGCGCCAACCTGAATAGCGTGGTGCGTGCCCTGAACGCCCTGGGCGCAACGCCGATGGATCTGATGTCCATCCTGCAATCCATGCAAAGCGCGGGCTGCCTGCGCGCCAAACTGGAAATCATCTAATGCTGACCGATAGCAAACTGTTGACCAGTGCAGCCTGGGACGCCCAGTCGCTCAACGAACTGAAAACCAAAGCAGGCAAAGACCCGGCGGCGAACATCCGCCCGGTCGCCCGCCAGGTGGAAGGGATGTTTGTACAGATGATGCTGAAAAGCATGCGCGAAACCCTGCCGAAAGACGGGATGTTCAGCAGTGATTCAACGCGTCTCTACACCAGCATGTATGACCAGCAGATTGCGCAGCAGATGACCGCCGGTAAAGGCCTCGGTCTGGCTGACATGATTGTGAAACAGACCGAAGCCGCGCAGGGCATTCAGCCTCAGGAACAGACGCAGCAGGTGCCGATGAAGTTCGACCTGGAAACGGTGACCAGTTATCAGAACCAGGCTCTGACGCAAATGGTGCGTAAAGCGATGCCAAAAGCCACGGGCAGCGGCGATGAGCCGCTCTCCGGTGACAGCAAAGACTTCCTGGCGCAGCTTTCTCTGCCCGCGCGTCTCGCCAGCGAACAGAGCGGTGTGCCGCATCACCTGATTCTGGCGCAGGCCGCGCTGGAGTCGGGCTGGGGTCAGCGTCAGATCCGCAAGGAAAACGGCGATCCGAGCTTCAACATCTTCGGCGTGAAGGCCACCTCCAGCTGGAAGGGGCCAACAACGGAGATCACGACCACCGAATACGAGAACGGTGCGGCGGTGAAGGTCAAAGCAAAATTCCGCGTCTACAGCTCCTATCTGGAAGCATTGTCCGACTACGTTGGCCTGCTGAGCCGAAATCCGCGTTATACCGCCGTTACGCAGGCGGCGACGGCGGAGCAGGGTGCTCAGGCCTTACAAAACGCGGGCTACGCGACTGACCCGAACTATGCACGCAAGCTCACCAGCATGATCCAGCAGCTGAAATCCATGGGCGAGAAGGTCAGCAAAGCCTATAGCACAGATATTGAAAATCTGTTCTGAAAGTTCTCAAGTCCCGGTGGAGGTTGCCGATAACCTTCATCAGGACTCGTGTCTGAACGTATAAAAGGAACCCCCATGTCCAGTTTGATTAACAGCGCCATGAGTGGCCTCAGTGCCGCGCAGTCGGCACTCAATACCGTCAGTAATAATATTTCAAGCTATAACGTGGCAGGTTACACCCGCCAGACCACGGTGCTGGGCGCATCTAACAGCACGCTGACCGGCGGTGGCTGGGTGGGTAACGGGGTTTATGTCTCCGGTGTCCAGCGTGAGTATGACGCCTTCATCACCAACCAGCTGCGCGCCGCGCAGACGCAGAGCAGCGGTCTGACGACGCGCTATCAGCAGATGTCAAAAATTGACGATGTGCTCTCCGATACCACCAACTCGCTCTCCACCACCCTGCAGGATTTCTTCAAAAGCCTGCAAACCCTGGTGAGCAACGCGGAAGACCCGGCTGCACGTCAGACGGTGCTGGGTAAAGCGAGTGGTCTGGTCAATCAGTTTAAAACCAACGATCAGTATCTCCGTGACCAGGACGCGCAGGTTAATACCGCCATCTCAAGCAGCGTGTCTCAGATCAACAACTACGCGGCACAGATTGCGAATCTTAACGATCAGATCTCCCGTCTGACCGGCGTTGGCGCGGGCGCGTCACCTAACGATCTTTTGGACCAGCGCGATCAGCTCGTGACTGAACTGAACAAAATCGTGGGCGTGGAAGTCTCCGTGCAGGATAGCGGCACGTTTAATATCTCTCTCGGTAACGGTTACAGCCTGGTACAGGGCAGCAAAGCCAGCCAGCTGGCGGCCGTGAAGTCCAGCGCCGATCCGGCTCGTACCACTATCGCCTACGTCGATGACGTGGCGGGCAATATTGAGATCCCGGAGAAATTTATCACCACCGGTTCTTTAGGCGGTTTACTGACCTTCCGCACGGAAGATCTGGATAAAGCCCGTAACAGCCTGAACCAGATGGCGCTGGCCTTTGCCGACGCGATGAACACGCAGCATGAAGCCGGTTTTGATGCGAACGGTGATGCGGGCGGTAAGCTGTTCAACTTTGGTTCTCCGGCGGTCCTGTCCAACAGCAAGAACGGCGGTTCGGCCGTTGTTACGGCGTCTGTGGCGGACAGCAAACAGGTCCAGGCGACAGACTATAAGCTGCAGTTTAACGGCACTGACTGGACGGTCACCCGCTCGTCAGACAAAACCAGCTTTACGATGAGCCCGGATGCCAGCGGCAATCTGTCTTTTGATGGCCTTAACGTCAACGTGAGCGGCACGGCAAATACCAAAGACAGCTTTACCGTGAAGCCTGTTTCCAACGTCATCATGAACATGGATCTCGCGATCAGCGACGAGTCTAAACTGGCGATGGCATCTGTGCAGAACGGCGGCGAAAGTGACAACCGTAACGGCCAGAAACTGCTCGATCTGCAAAACGGCAAAGTGGTGGGTGGAAATAAAACCTTCAACGATGCGTATGCCTCTCTCGTCAGTACCGTCGGTAGCTCAACGGCGTCACTGAAGGTAAGCAGCCAGACGAAAGCCAACGTGGAAACGCAGTTAATCAAGCAGCAGCAGACCATCTCTGGGGTAAACCTCGACGAAGAGTATGGCAATTTGCAGCGTTATCAGCAGTATTACCTGGCCAATGCCCAGGTTCTACAAACTGCCAGTACGCTCTTCGATGCAATTATCAACATTCGTTAAGGTTGAGGTGAACAATGCGTATTAGCACCCAGATGATGTACGAGCAGAACATGCGTGGGATCACCGATTCCCAGAGCAGATGGCTGAGCTACGGTGAGCAGATGTCCACCGGCAAGCGCGTCAATCGTCCTTCGGACGATCCTATCGCCGCGTCGCAGGCCATCGTGCTGTCACAGTCTCAGTCGCAAAACAGCCAGTTCGCGCTCGCGCGTACCTTTGCAACGCAGAAGGTCTCGCTGGAAGATAACGTGTTAACCCAGGTCAACACTGCGATCTCAAGCGTGCGCGAGAAGCTGGTTTACGCCTCAAACGGCACATTAAGCGATGACGACCGTCTTTCTCTGGCGACCGATATTCAGGGGATCCGCGATCAGCTGATGAACCTTGCCAACACGACGGATGGTAATGGCCGCTTTATCTTTGCGGGATACAAAACCGAGAGCGCACCGTTTGATGCCGCGACCGGAGATTACAACGGCGGCGCTGAGGCCATCACGCAGCAGGTTGATACGGCGCGAAATATGACCATCAGCCATACCGGCCAGCAAATTTTCGAAAGCATTACCAGTAATGCGGAACAGCTGCCGGGCGGTGGATATGGCCAGACCAACATGTTCAAAATTCTGGACTCTGCTATTGCCTCGCTGAAGACACCGATTGAGAACGATCCGGCTGCCGCAACGGCGCAAAGCCAGGTGATTGCCAATGCGCAAATCGGCATCAAAAACTCCCAGAACAATATCCTGACGGTCGTTGCGGATGTGGGAACCAAGATGAACGAGCTGGAAAAACTCGATACGCTGGGCGATGACCGCGCGCTGGGTCAGACCAAGCAGATGAGTGACCTGGTTGATGTTGACTGGAACGAAGCGATTTCCTCTTACACCATGCAGCAGGCGGCCCTGCAGGCGTCTTATAAAGCGTTTAGCGATATGCAGGGCATGTCTCTGTTCCAGCTGAACAAATAACATCTTGACCTCTTGGAACATGTCTTGAAACTGGGCATGTTTTACTGCCCAATCCGTCTGGATTGGGCATTTTTTTTATGCAACTTCTGCTGATGCGGAGGTGACTCGTGCGCTTTCTATCAGACGGATTGCCAGCGCAATGACGCCACAGACCGTCGCCAGCGCGACCACGCCCGTCCAGCCGGCCAGCGAGTAAATATTGCTGCCTAACGCGGAACCCAGCGCCATCCCGATAAAGACCACCGTAAAGAGCAGGGCGTTGAGACGGCCCCGCGCCTGCGGTTCAAGGCTATATACCAGGTTCTGGTGAGCGACCAGGCTGGACTGCAGACCCAGGTCGAACCCAACGGCGGAGATGGCGATCAGAATCAGCTGTCCATGAACGCCCAGCGCGGGCATCAGGAACATCAGGGCAAATGAGACGGTCACAAGAACGGCACCAAGCTGCGTGACTTTTCCTGCGCCCAGTTTGTCTGCCAGACCCCCTGCCAGCGGGGCAGCTAACGCGCCGGCGGCACCTGCAATACCAAAACCACCCGCTACGGCACTCCCCAGGTGATAGCGTTCCAGCAGCATGACCGCAAGCGTAGACCAGAAGGCGCTAAAGGCAATCGACAGAAAACCCTGAGCCAGCGCCGCACGGCGCAGCGCCGGATAGCGACGCCAGAGATGTTCCATTGAGCGCATCAGCGCGGGGTAGCTCAGCGTGGAGTGAATGGCAAAACGGGGAAGCACAAACCACATCATCACCCCGATGAACGCAATGCTTGCCGCCGCCAGCTGGTACATGACGCGCCAGCCAAACGCTTCGCCCACCACGCCGCTCACGGTTCTGGATAATAAGATACCCATCAGCAGCCCGGTCATTACCGTGCCCACGGTTTTCCCCTGTTTACCTTCCGGCGCAAGGATGGCTGCGGCAGGGACGATATCCTGTGCCATGGTGGCGGCCATGCCGATGAGCAGGCTTGCCAGCAGCAGAGAGTGGATCTGCCCGGTCAGGCTACAGCCGAGAAGAAACAGCGCCAGCGCCGCACTCTTTATCAGGATTAACGTCCTGCGGTCGTGGCGATCGCCTAGCGGCAGCAGGAACAGGATCCCCAGGGCATATCCCGCCTGGGTGAGCGTCGGGACCAGGCCCATTCCTTCGATACTCAGATGAAGGTCTGCGCCCATCAGCGGCAGCAGAGGCTGGGCATAATAGATTGATGCCACGCTGAAACCTGCACCGATCGCCAGCATTAAGATTACCCAGCGGCTCACTGCATGGGCGGCGGTTGTTGTGTTCATAAGATGTTCCTCATTCGTCGTGTGAGGCTATTTTTTATCAGTACGCCTTGCGACGGTAGCTGGCCCGGTGGTAAAACGCTTATACGTTGAACGTATAAGTGAAAATGCGATGAAAAGAGCTGAGCGTATAGACAGGGTGGAGTTAATGCGGACGTTTGTTCGTATCGTTGAGGCGGGCTCCCTCTCAGCGGCGGCGCGGCAGCTGGCCACTACCCAGGCCACGGTAAGCAGACGGTTACAGTCGCTTGAGACCATGCTGGGCGTGCGCCTGATTTTGCGCACCACCCACACGACGCGGCTGACGGATGACGGCGAGCGCTGCTATCAGCACGCCCGTCGGGTGATTGACAGCTGGCTGGCGCTGGAAGATGAGGTGGGGCAGACGGAAGATGAGCCGGTAGGCGTGCTGCGGGTGCGCGCTCCGCACGCGTTTGGTCAGGACCAGCTTCTGAAACCCGTAACCGAGTTTTTGCAACGCTATCCGCAGCTTTCGATTGAGTGGATGCTCAACGATCGGTCGGCGGACTTTCTCGGCGACAACCTTGACTGTGCGATTCGGGTGGGCGTGGAAGTCGATCCGGCGACCGTGTCCGTGCTGCTGGCCGAAGTGCCGCGCTCGGTAGTGGCTTCACCGGCGCTGCTGGCCCGTTTTCCGACGGTCAACACGCCGGAGGATTTGCAGCAGTTTCCCTGGATAGCGATCAGCTCATTCTACCAGCGCCATGTGGAGCTTTTTCACGATGCATCACCCGCCACCGCGCGAGTGGCGATTACCCCGCGCCTCAGCACCGATAGTCTGTATGTCGCACGCAATACGGCGCTCACCGGGCTTGGCGTGGCGGTGGTATCCAGCTGGACGGTACAGGATGATATTCGGGAAGGGCGGCTGGTGCATTTGCTGCCAGACTGGCAGCCAGCGGCGTTACCGGTGCATCTTGTTTACCCCTGGTCCCGCTATTATCCGGCACGCTTGCGGCGTTTTCTGGAGTTGATGCGGCAGGTCATGCCTGAGGTGACCGGAATGAGAAAGCCCGTGCAGCAGCCATAAAAAAAGCCGACCCGATGGTCGGCTTTTTACTTTCAGCGTCGTTATTCGACAGACTGTGGACGCGTCGCCGGTGCAGTCGCCTGATGCGTTGCACTGTGGCCGCCTGCAGCGCCTTTACCGTCGAAGCTGAACGCCGGGCGTACCCAGTCACTGTGACGCGGGGCTTCAGGCACGTAATCCGGCGCCGGGGCGCGCGTCATTGGTGCTGTCGCCACGTGGGCTGCGGCTGGTGCAGAAACAACCGGCTCAGGTTTCACCTCAGGCGCTTTCGCTTCTTCGACAACCGGTTCAACCTGAATCTCAACGTCCTGAACAACTTCTTCAGTGGTGGTTTCAATCAGGGTTTCGGCGGTGTTTTCCACTGCGGCTACAGGTTCAGCCTCTTCAGCGACTTCCTCAGCCACCACGGCATCTTCTTCGGCGATAAGCTGCGGTGCTGCATCAACCGGCGCGGCAATCACTTCTGGATGGGTGGTTTCTACTTCCACTGCGTGAGGGGCTTCAGCTTCAACAACCTCAGGTTCAACAACCTCAGGTTCAACCACGGTTGCCGCTTCAGTCACGACAGCTTCTACCGCGGCTGCTGGTGCAATCACCTCTTCGGTTACAGGCTGTTCTTCAACAACCTGCTCCGGGCGAGCAACCGGGTAACGGATCCAGACTTTGCCGGACGCCATTTCTGGCGAAGCACAGGCAATAGTCAGCGGCATTGGCGACTGAGTCGGGTAACGCTCGTCACGATAGCGACGACGGCGCTGGCCGCTGACGCGCAGATGACGTGGAGAACGGCGTGAACGGCGCGGCATACCGGCGTTATCACGGTTTTCACCGTTATCATCCTGCTCAACGTTGTTTTCAACGACCGCTGGCAGGTCAACTTTCGCCAGCTGCGTGCCGGTTGTGCTCTCGCTGGTTTCAACCGCGATAGTGCCAGACTCTTCGGTTGCTTCAGAGGCGAAGCGAACTTTCTGAGAAAGCTGGCGCTGCTTACGACGCGGCATTACCTGAGTGCGTTCTTCCTGCTCGCCGTCCTGCTGTTCAACAGGCTCTTCGCGGTTCAGGTTTTTGACTTCCTGCTGTGCCTGACGCTTCTCGTCGTTACGGCGACGGTTGCGTTCACGGCGCGGCTGCTGGTCGTCACGCTGTTTGCTCTTCTCAGACTCATCGCCCGCCTGCTGGCGAATTTCACGATCTTCAACATTCTGCTGCTGTTTCTCGCGACGGTTGCGACGGTTATCTTCGCGTTGCTCACGGCCTTCGTTATTCTCAGAGCGGTTGTCACGGTTGTCACGACGCTCGCTGCGGTCGTTACGATCGCGGCGGTTGTTCTGACGCTTGCGACGGTCCTGCTGACGCTCTGGCTTGGCTGCTTTTGGCTCTTCTTTCGGCTGCTCTGGCTGAACTTCTTCTTCAGCAAACATCTTCTTCAGCGCGCCGAAGAAGCGGCTCAGCAGACCCGGCTGTGCCGGCTGGGCTTTCGCTACCGCTGCTTCTGGTTTCTGCGCTGCAGGTTTGGCAACAGGTTTTTCCAGAGCTGCTTCCGGTGGTGCTTCAGGCATGATGAAGGTCGCTAACGCAGGCTGCTCTGGCAGTTTGCGCTCGGCTGGCTCTTCATCGGAAGGCAGGGACATCTCTTCTTCATGCAGCTTCGGCAGCAGGTAGCTGAGGGTGGTCGTCTCTTCGCCCTTACGCACGCGCAGCACGTGATAGTGTGGGGTCTGCATCTGGTCGTTTGGCACGATGATGCAGCGAACGCCACCCTGACGCGCTTCAATCGCACTTACCGCTGCACGTTTTTCGTTAAGCAGGTAAGAGGCAACGGGCACCGGCACAATGGCGTGAACCTCTTTGGTGTTCTCTTTTAGCGCTTCTTCTTCAATCAGACGCAGAATGGAGAGGGACAGCGATTCGTTATCACGCACGGTACCGGTGCCGGAGCAGCGCGGACAAACGTGATGGCTGGACTCGCCGAGAGACGGGCTCAGACGCTGACGGGACATCTCCAGCAGGCCAAAGCGTGAGATATGGCTAATCTGGATACGCGCCCTGTCTTGACGCACCGCTTCGCGCAGACGGTTTTCAACCGCACGCTGGTGGCGAACAGGGGTCATGTCGATGAAGTCGATAACAATCAGACCACCCAGGTCGCGCAGGCGGAGCTGGCGGGCGATTTCATCAGCGGCTTCGAGGTTAGTGTTGTAGGCGGTCTCTTCGATATCGCCACCGCGCGTTGCACGCGCGGAGTTGATGTCGATAGCGGTCAGCGCTTCAGTGGTATCGATAACGATAGAACCGCCGGATGGCAGACGCACTTCACGCTGGAAGGCGGACTCAATCTGGGATTCGATCTGATAGTGGCTGAACAGCGGGATTTCGCCGGTGTACAGTTTAATTTTGCTGGTGAAATCCGGACGACCCAGCGCGGCGATGTGCTGGCGCGCCAGCTCAAGCACTTTCGGATTATCGATCAGAATCTCACCGATGTCCTGACGCAGGTAATCACGGAAGGCACGCACAATAACGTTGCTTTCCTGGTGGATCAGGAACGGAGCAGGGCGGCTTTCGGCTGCTTTCTGAATGGCTTCCCAGTGCTTCAGACGGAAGCTCAGGTCCCACTGCAGCGCTTCGGCTGATTTGCCAACGCCTGCGGTACGCACGATAAGCCCCATGCCGTCAGGCAGTTCGAGGCTTGCCAGCGCTTCTTTCAGCTCGGTACGGTCATCACCTTCGATACGGCGAGAGATGCCACCCGCACGCGGGTTGTTAGGCATCAGAACCAGATAGCTCCCTGCGAGGCTGATAAAGGTGGTCAGCGCGGCACCTTTGTTGCCACGCTCTTCTTTATCAATCTGAACGATAACTTCCTGACCTTCACGCAGAACATCTTTGATGTTTGGGCGGCCATGGGCGTTGTAGTTTGCGGGGAAATATTCGCGGGCGATTTCTTTCAGAGGGAGGAAACCATGACGCTCAGCACCGTAATCGACAAATGCAGCTTCAAGGCTTGGTTCAATGCGGGTGATTTTACCTTTGTAAATGTTCGCTTTTTTCTGTTCGTGTCCAGGACTTTCGATATCCAGATCGTACAGGCGCTGCCCATCCACAAGGGCGACACGCAACTCTTCTTGCTGAGTTGCGTTGATTAACATTCTTTTCATCGTAACTTACTCGTTATTCTTACATTGACGACAAAGCTGCGGGCAAGGTGACGCTTTCCGGGGTATGAACCGATGGCCTCGTGTCTGTTCACGTCGCCAACCTCACGGTTGTCGCTCGCTTAAGAGGCGCAGAGTGTCGGTTGCCTGTATTTCATACGGAAACACAGCGCAATTATCAGGGGAATTGCCTGGGTAGAACTCTCCAGAGAACAATCCTTATACCGGGAAGTACTGCAACCCGCAGCCCGCTAACTGCCTGAAAGATCAATACGTCTTACGCCATTGCTGCGTGGATGATCGGTCAGACAAAATTGGTCATTCCGTCAACATCCTTACTTAACCAGGATTTAACACGGAAAACAGCCTCATTATTCCACTGCTCGCCGGGTTATAGCAAGATGACTTTTACCAATTATCACCCGGTTACTCACAGTTTCTTCACTTCAGAATGGCGATTGGTTTAATAACCACCAAATCGATTGCGCGAAACGGGGAGCTGGCCGGATAAAAGTAAATATAAGCATAGAAAAATGAGTGGCGCTAATGGCTGACGATATTTAGAATCGCCAACCATGAAAACAGAGACTCCAGCCGTAAAAATGGTTGCCATCGCCGAAGATGACGCGGGGCAACGTATCGATAACTTTTTGCGCACCCAGTTGAAAGGTGTACCAAAGAGCATGATTTACCGCATCCTGCGTAAGGGCGAAGTGCGGGTGAACAAAAAACGCGTGAAGCCCGAGTACAAACTCGAGGCGGGCGATGAAGTGCGTATTCCGCCGGTGCGCGTTGCGGAACGTGAAGAAGAGACCGTTTCACCGAAGCTACAGAAAGTGGCGGCCCTGAGCGATGTGATCCTGTACGAAGATGACCACATTCTGGTGCTCAATAAACCGTCAGGAACAGCTGTTCATGGCGGTAGCGGCCTGAGCTTCGGCGTGATTGAAGGGCTGCGAGCCCTGCGCCCGGAAGCACGCTTCCTTGAACTGGTGCACCGTCTTGACCGTGATACCTCTGGCGTACTGCTGGTGGCGAAAAAGCGTTCTGCGCTGCGTTCGCTGCATGAACAGCTGCGTGAAAAAGGGATGCAGAAAGACTACCTGGCGCTGGTGCGCGGTCAGTGGCAGTCCCATGTAAAAGTAGTGCAGGCGCCGCTGCTGAAGAATATTCTGCAAAGCGGTGAACGTATTGTCCGCGTAAGCCAGGAAGGGAAACCGTCTGAAACGCGCTTTAAGGTTGAAGAGCGCTATGAGTTTGCCACGCTGGTGCGCTGCAGTCCGGTGACAGGTCGTACCCATCAGATCCGCGTGCATACGCAGTTTGCAGGGCACCCAATTGCCTTTGATGACCGCTATGGCGACCGCGAGTTTGATAAGCAGCTGGCGGGGACGGGGCTGTCGCGTCTGTTCCTGCATGCGGCAGCGCTGAAGTTTACCCATCCTAATACGGGGGAAGTCATCCGTATTGAAGCGCCGCTGGACGAGCAGTTGAAACGCTGTCTTAAGGTTCTGCGCGGCTGAGTTTGCGTTCCTCCCTCTCCCTGTGGGAGAGGGGCGGGGTGAGGGCATCAGGCCGCAACCTTCCAGTCACATGGACAGCGGATTACACTCTTCTCGTCTTAACATCTGACACAGGGCAATCAGCGGTAACCCCACCAGCGTGTTGGGATCGCGTCCGTCCAGCTTGTCGAACAGCGCAATCCCCAATCCTTCACTTTTAAAGCTTCCCGCACAGTTCAGCGGACGTTCCCGGCGCACATAATCCACGATCTCTTGCTCGCTGAGATGGCGGAAGTGTACGTCGAACGGCTCGCATTCGGTTTGCAGATGACCGGTGGCGGAGTTATAGAGCGCCAGGCCGGTATAAAAGGTCACGATAGTGCCTCGCGCGCGCAGAAGCTGCTGACAGGCGTTCTCCTCCGTATGGGGCTTGCCGGTGATTTCGCCGCCCAGCACGCAAACCTGGTCTGAGCCTATAATCAAATGTGCGGGGTAACGTGCGGCCAGCGACTGCGCTTTCTCTTTAGCAAGACGCATCACCAGATGACGCGGTGATTCGCCCGGCTGTGGCGTCTCATCCACCTCTGGCGCGGCGCATTCAAACGGGATCCCGAGCTTTTCCAGCAGCGTTCGGCGGTAGGGAGATGTGGAAGCAAGGACGAGATTTGGCATATTTTTATCACCAGATATAGCGTATCGATGCCAGCCATTTTAAACTACAGGCCGCAATGTGTGCGAATAATTGGCAAAAGGCAGCTCTGGTTGCCTTTTTCTTTGACTCTATGACGTTACAAAGTTAATATGCGCGCCCTATGCAAAAGGTAAAATTACCCCTGACTCTTGATCCGGTTCGTACGGCTCAAAAACGTCTCGATTACGAAGGTATCTATACTTCCGATCAGGCTGAGCGTATTGCCGAATCCGTAGTCAGTGTGGACAGTGATGTAGAATGCTCCATGTCGTTCGCTATCGACAACCAGCGTCTCGCCGTTTTAACCGGTGATGCAAAGGTGACGGTAACGCTCGAGTGTCAGCGTTGCGGGAAACCGTTTGTACAGCATGTTCACACAACGTATTGTTTCAGTCCGGTTCGTTCTGACGAACAGGCTGAAGCACTCCCGGAAGCGTATGAGCCGATTGAGGTTAACGAATTCGGTGAAATCGATCTTCTGGCTCTGGTTGAAGATGAAATCATCCTCACCTTGCCAGTGGTTCCGGTGCATGATTCTGAACACTGTGAAGTGTCCGAGGCGGACATGGTCTTTGGGGAACTGCCTGATGAAGCGCAAAAACCAAACCCATTTGCCGTATTAGCCAGCTTAAAGCGTAAGTAATTGAGGAGTAAGGTCCATGGCCGTACAACAGAATAAACCAACCCGTTCCAAACGTGGCATGCGTCGTTCCCATGACGCGCTGACTGCAGTTACCAGCCTGTCTGTAGACAAGACTTCTGGTGAGAAACACCTGCGTCACCACATCACCGCTGACGGTTTCTACCGCGGCCGCAAGGTTATCACTAAGTAATCACGCGCAAGCGTGATTAGGCTTAGTGAGGATTTCCCCGTGCAAACGGGGAATTTACCGAACCAGGCTGCGACGATACCTTGACACGTCTAACCCTGGCGTTAGATGTCATGGGGGGAGATTTTGGCCCTTCCGTGACAGTGCCTGCAGCATTGCAGGCACTGAATTCTAATTCGCAACTCACACTTCTTTTAGTCGGCAATCCCGACACAATCACGCCATTACTCGCAAAAGCTGACTTTGAACAACGTTCGCGTCTGCAGATTATCCCTGCGCAGTCAGTTATTGCCAGTGATGCCCGACCCTCGCAGGCCATTCGCAATAGTCGTGGCAGCTCTATGCGGATAGCGCTGGAGCTGGTGAAAGAAGGACGAGCTCAGGCTTGCGTCAGCGCGGGGAATACCGGCGCGCTGATGGGCCTCTCGAAATTGCTGCTCAAACCTATTGAAGGTATTGAGCGTCCGGCGCTGGTAACGGTGTTACCGCATCAGCAGAAGGGCAAGACGGTAGTGCTCGATTTGGGCGCTAACGTCGACTGTGATAGTACTATGCTGGCTCAGTTTGCCGTGATGGGATCGGTGCTGGCAGAAGAAGTTGTCGGAATCAACACTCCCCGTGTTGCGTTACTGAACATTGGTGAAGAAGAGACCAAAGGCCTGGACAGCATTCGCGAAGCGGCTGAATTGCTCAAACAGGTTCCCTCCATCAACTATATTGGTTATCTCGAAGCCAATGAGTTGTTGACGGGTAAAACGGATGTTCTGGTGTGCGATGGCTTCACCGGAAACGTCACGTTGAAGACCATGGAAGGGGTCGTACGCATGTTTCTTTCTCTGCTGAAATCTCAGGGAGAAGGTAAAAAAAGCGCCTGGTGGCTGATTTTATTGAAGCGTTGGTTACAAAAGAGCCTGACGCGGCGATTCAGTCACCTCAACCCCGACCAGTATAATGGCGCCTGTCTGTTAGGATTGCGCGGCATCGTGATTAAGAGTCATGGCGCCGCCAATCAGCGAGCATTTGCTGTCGCGATTGAACAGGCAGTGCAGGCGGTGCAGCGACAAGTCCCTCAGCGGATTGCCGCTCGCCTGGAATCTGTATTAGCTAAAAGTGACTGAGCGTACATGTATACGAAGATTTTAGGTACCGGCAGCTACCTGCCAAAACAAGTGCGTACCAACGCCGATCTGGAAAAAATGGTAGATACGTCTGACGAGTGGATTGTCACGCGCACAGGTATCCGTGAACGTCGTATTGCCGCGCCAGACGAAACCGTGTCGACCATGGGTTACGAAGCCGCACAGCGTGCTATCGAAATGGCGGGCATTGATAAAGAACAGATTGGTTTGATCGTGGTCGCCACGACGTCTGCCACACATGCTTTCCCAAGCGCGGCATGCCAGGTGCAGAACATGCTCGGTATTAAAGGCTGTCCGGCGTTTGACGTCGCTGCCGCGTGCGCAGGCTTCACCTATGCGCTGAGCGTTGCCGATCAGTACGTGAAATCCGGTGCCGTTAAATATGCGCTGGTGATCGGCGCTGACGTGCTGGCGCGTACCTGCGATCCAACCGATCGTGGAACGATCATTATTTTTGGTGATGGTGCGGGCGCGGTGCTGCTGGGGCAGTCCGAAGAGCCGGGTATCATCTCTACGCATCTGCATGCTGATGGCAGCTACGGCGAACTGTTGACCCTGCCTAACGCCGATCGCGTTAATCCGGACAACTCGATTTACCTGACTATGGCAGGGAACGAGGTGTTCAAGGTGGCGGTAACCGAGCTTGCACATATCGTTGATGAAACGCTGGAAGCGAATAACCTTGAGCGTACCGCGCTCGACTGGCTGGTGCCGCATCAGGCGAACCTGCGTATCATCAGCGCGACCGCGAAAAAGCTGGGCATGTCGATGGATAACGTTGTGGTGACGCTGGATCGTCACGGCAACACCTCTGCGGCGTCGGTACCGTGCGCATTTGATGAAGCGGTACGCGATGGACGAATCAAACGGGGCCAGCTGGTCTTGCTTGAAGCCTTCGGTGGCGGGTTCACCTGGGGTTCCGCGCTGGTTCGTTTCTAGTATAAGGAATAAAAAATGACGCAATTTGCTTTTGTGTTCCCGGGCCAGGGCTCTCAAACCGTTGGGATGTTGTCTGAAATGGCAGCAAACTACCCGGTAATTGAAGAGACTTTCCGTGAAGCTTCTGATGCACTGGGTTATGATTTATGGGCGCTGACCCAGCAGGGTCCGGCCGAAGAACTGAACAAAACCTGGCAGACTCAGCCAGCGCTGTTGACCGCGTCCGTCGCGCTGTGGCGCGTCTGGCAGCAGCAGGGCGGTAAAGCGCCAGCGCTGCTCGCGGGTCATAGCCTGGGTGAATACTCTGCGCTAGTGTGTGCCGGCGTGATCGCGTTTGCTGACGCGGTACGTCTGGTTGAACTGCGCGGTAAATTCATGCAGGAAGCGGTGCCGGAAGGTACGGGTGGCATGTCTGCCATCATCGGTCTGGATGATGCTGCAATTGCAAAAGCGTGTGAAGAATCTGCTGAAGGCCAGGTTGTCTCTCCGGTAAACTTCAACTCGCCGGGCCAGGTGGTTATTGCCGGTCATAAAGAAGCGGTTGAACGCGCGGGTGCGGCCTGTAAAGCAGCGGGTGCTAAGCGTGCGCTGCCACTTCCGGTCAGCGTGCCGTCTCACTGTGCTCTGATGAAGCCTGCCGCCGAGAAGCTGGCGGTTGAGCTGGAAAAAATTACGTTTAACACACCGACGATTTCCGTTGTGAACAACGTCGATGTGAAATGCGAAACCGCACCGGAAGCTATCCGCGACGCGCTGGTTCGCCAGCTCTACAGCCCGGTACAGTGGACCAAAACCGTTGAGTTTATGGCCGCTCAGGGCGTCGAGCATCTGTATGAAGTCGGCCCAGGTAAAGTCCTCACCGGTCTGACAAAACGTATTGTTGACACCCTGACAGCCTCGGCGATTAACGAGCCGGAAGCGATGTCAGCGGCACTCTCGCAATAAAAGAGGAATACCATGAGTTTTGAAGGAAAAATCGCCCTGGTCACTGGCGCAAGCCGCGGTATCGGGCGTGCAATTGCTGAAACACTGGTTGCGCGCGGCGCGAAGGTGATTGGTACAGCAACCAGCGAGAATGGCGCTCAGGCCATCAGCGAGTATCTGGGTGCAAACGGTAAAGGTCTGGTACTGAATGTGACTGAACCTGCATCTATTGAATCTGTTCTGGAAAATATTCGCGCAGAGTTTGGTGAAGTGGATATTCTGGTAAACAATGCCGGGATCACTCGCGATAACCTGTTAATGCGAATGAAAGACGACGAGTGGAACGATATCATCGAAACCAACCTGTCATCTGTATTCCGTCTGTCAAAAGCGGTAATGCGCGCTATGATGAAAAAGCGTCATGGTCGTATTATCACTGTCGGTTCTGTGGTTGGTACCATGGGAAATGCTGGTCAGGCTAACTACGCTGCGGCGAAAGCAGGTCTGATTGGTTTCAGTAAGTCGCTGGCGCGTGAAGTTGCGTCCCGCGGTATTACGGTAAACGTTGTTGCTCCGGGCTTTATTGAAACGGACATGACGCGTGCGCTGACTGATGAGCAGCGTGCGGGTACGCTGGCGGCAGTTCCGGCGGGTCGTCTTGGCGACCCTAAAGAAATCGCCAGTGCGGTTGCATTTTTAGCCTCTGACGAAGCGGGTTACATCACTGGTGAGACCCTCCACGTCAACGGCGGGATGTATATGGTTTAACCACGATGAAAAATATTTGCGTTATTAGGGCGAATGGCCTCAAAATAACGTAAAATCGTGGTACGAACTGCCGGGATTTAGTTGCAAATTTTTCAACATTTTATACACTACGAAAACCATCGCGAAAGCGAGTTTTGATAGGAAATTTAAGAGTATGAGCACTATCGAAGAACGCGTTAAGAAAATTATCGGCGAACAGCTGGGCGTTAAGCAGGAAGAAGTTGTGAACTCCGCTTCCTTCGTTGAAGACCTGGGCGCAGATTCTCTTGACACCGTTGAGCTGGTAATGGCTCTGGAAGAAGAGTTTGATACTGAGATTCCGGACGAAGAAGCTGAGAAGATCACCACCGTTCAGGCTGCCATTGATTACATCAACGGTCACCAGGCGTAAGTGAACATCTCCAGGCGGTCATTCGACCGCCTGAGTTTTATCTTTATTTAGTCCCACGAATCTCTTTTTTTTATCCCTCCCTGGAGGACAAACGTGTCTAAGCGTCGTGTAGTTGTGACCGGACTTGGCATGTTGTCTCCTGTCGGCAATACCGTAGAGTCCACCTGGAAAGCTCTCCTTGCCGGTCAGAGCGGCATCAGCCTAATCGACCATTTCGATACTAGCGCCTATGCAACAAAATTTGCTGGCTTAGTAAAGGATTTTAACTGTGAAGATATCATCTCGCGCAAAGAACAGCGCAAGATGGATGCCTTCATTCAATATGGAATTGTCGCTGGCGTTCAGGCCATGCAGGATTCTGGTCTTGAAATTACGGAAGAGAACGCAACCCGTATCGGCGCCGCTATCGGCTCCGGGATTGGCGGTCTTGGCCTGATCGAGGAAAACCATACATCTCTGATGAATGGCGGCCCGCGTAAGATCAGCCCGTTCTTCGTTCCGTCCACGATTGTTAACATGGTGGCAGGCCACCTGACCATCATGTTCGGCCTGCGTGGGCCAAGCATTTCAATCGCGACTGCCTGTACGTCTGGCGTACATAACATCGGCCAGGCCGCGCGCATTATTGCGTACGGCGATGCAGATGCTATGGTTGCGGGCGGTGCTGAAAAAGCCAGTACCCCACTGGGTGTCGGCGGTTTCGGTGCGGCGCGTGCGCTGTCTACCCGTAATGATAATCCGCAGGCGGCGAGCCGTCCGTGGGATAAAGATCGTGACGGCTTCGTGCTGGGCGACGGGGCGGGCATGATCGTACTGGAAGAATACGAACACGCGAAAAAACGCGGCGCGAAAATTTATGCTGAAATCGTTGGTTTCGGCATGAGCAGCGATGCTTACCACATGACGTCTCCTCCTGAGAACGGCGCGGGTGCTGCGCTGGCGATGGAAAACGCGATTCGTGATGCGGGTATTACCCCAGCACAAATTGGCTACGTGAACGCGCACGGTACTTCTACACCTGCAGGCGATAAAGCTGAAGCTCAGGCGGTTAAGTCTATCTTCGGCGAATCTGCCAGCCGCGTAATGGTGAGCTCCACCAAGTCCATGACCGGTCACCTGCTGGGTGCGGCGGGTGCGGTAGAGTCAATCTATTCCATCCTTGCGCTGCGCGATCAGGCTGTTCCGCCAACCATCAACCTGGATAACCCGGATGAAGGTTGCGATCTGGACTTCGTTCCTCACGAAGCGCGTCAGGTTAGCGGTATGGAGTACACCCTGTGTAACTCCTTCGGCTTCGGCGGCACCAACGGTTCTCTGATCTTCAAAAAGATCTGATCCTGACGTCCCTGTCGCATTTAAAAAGGTCCGCTTGCCGGGCCTTTTTTATTAAGCCTAATCTTCTTGTCGGCTGCATGACATCCTGCCAGACTAATTGCCCACGCATAAGGAGCCACCATGTTTTTAATCAATGGCCTTGAGCAGGACACGCTGCCTGCCAGCGACAGGGCGATACAGTTCGGTGATGGTTGCTTTACGACGGCGCGCATTCTGGACGGTGATGTCTGCCTGCTGGAGGCGCACATTCGACGCCTGCAGCATGGCTGTGAAAAGCTCATGATCCCCTTTACGCACTGGGACACGCTGCGTCAGGAAATGTGCGAGCTGGGAACCGGGAAGGACAGCGGCGTACTCAAAGTCATCATCAGCCGCGGCAGTGGTGGCCGGGGTTACAGCGCTGCATCGTGCCTCAACCCAACGCGTATCCTCTCCGTTTCTGCTTATCCCGCGCATTATTCTCGCTGGCGAGAAGACGGCGTCACGCTGACGCTGAGCCCTGTACGACTGGGACGAAACCCGATGCTGGCCGGGCTTAAGCATCTCAACCGCCTCGAGCAGGTGCTCATTCGTACTCATCTTGAACAGACGGACGCCGATGAGGCGCTGGTTCTTGACAGCGAAGGGTTCATTACGGAATGCTGTGCGGCTAATTTACTCTGGCGGCAGGGGGAAGAGGTGTTCACTCCGTCGCTGGAATACGCTGGCGTAAATGGGTTAATGCGTCAGTTTTGTCTGCAACAGCTGGCACGCTCTGGCTTTCGCGTTGTCGAAGTTAGCGCAGGAGAAGCGGTGCTACGGACCGCAGATGAAGTCATCATCTGCAATGCGCTGATGCCTGTTGTACCCGTCCGTGCGTATGGCCAACAACGCTGGTCTTCGCGCGAGCTGTTTCAGTTTTTAGCCCCGATATGTGAGCAAACCAGATAGTCATGAAAAAAATGTTGCGCTTTGTCCTTATCCTCATCGTTGCGCTGGGCGTCGCCGGCGGAGCGGGCGTATGGAAAGTTCGCCAGCTGGCGAACAGCAAGATCCTGGTTAAAGACGAAACGATCTTTACCCTGAAAGCGGGAACCGGCCGTCAGGCGCTTGGGGAACAGCTCTATGGCGACAAGATTATCAATCGTCCACGGGTATTCCAGTGGCTATTGCGCGTGGAGCCTGAGCTGTCACATTTCAAAGCTGGTACCTATCGCTTTACGCCGGGAATGACCGTCAGAGAGATGCTGCAGCTGCTGGAAAGTGGTAAAGAAGCCCAGTTCCCCCTGCGGTTTGTGGAAGGGATGCGCCTGAGCGATTACCTCAAACAGCTGCGTGACGCGCCGTATATCAAACATACGTTAAAAGACGATAGCTATCAGACGGTGGCAGAAGCGCTGAAGCTTGAACATCCGGAATGGGTGGAAGGCTGGTTCTGGCCAGACACCTGGATGTACACGGCAGGCACGACCGATGTGGCTATCCTGAAGCGGGCGCACAAAAAAATGGTTGCCGCCGTAGATGCCGCCTGGGAAGGGCGGATGGAAGGATTGCCTTACAGCGATCCGAACCAGTTCGTGACCATGGCCTCGATCGTCGAGAAAGAGACTGCCGTCGCTGCTGAGCGCGATCGGGTGGCGTCGGTATTTATCAACCGTCTGCGCATCGGCATGCGCCTGCAAACCGATCCTACCGTTATCTACGGCATGGGCGAGAGCTATATGGGCAAGATTTCCAGAAAAGATCTGGAGACGCCAACGGCGTATAATACCTACGTGATAAGCGGTTTACCGCCAGGCCCGATTGCCACGCCGAGCGAGGCGTCGCTGAAAGCCGCCGCGCATCCGGCTAAAACACCGTATCTCTATTTTGTGGCTGATGGAAAAGGGGGGCATACCTTTAACACCAACCTTGCCAGCCACAATCGCTCTGTTCAGGACTATCTGAAGGCAATTAAGGAAAAAAATGCGCAGTAAATACATTGTCATTGAGGGACTCGAAGGGGCGGGTAAAACCACTGCCCGCAACGTGGTGGTGGATACGCTCAAAGCGCTTGGCGTGGCGGACATGGTATTTACCCGCGAGCCGGGCGGCACGCAGCTGGCTGAAAAGCTGCGCAGCCTGGTACTGGATATCAAATCCGTCGGCGACGAAGTTATCACTGACAAGGCCGAAGTGCTGATGTTCTACGCGGCGCGCGTTCAGCTGGTTGAGACGGTGATCAAACCCGCCCTGGCCGAGGGCAAGTGGGTGATCGGCGACCGTCACGATCTGTCGACTCAGGCGTATCAGGGCGGAGGACGCGGCATCGACCAGACAATGCTCGCAACGCTGCGTAATGCCGTATTGGGTGATTTTCGCCCCGACCTGACGCTCTATCTGGATGTGACCCCGGAAGTGGGCCTCAAGCGTGCCCGCGCGCGCGGCGAGCTGGACCGCATTGAACAAGAGTCGTTTGATTTCTTTAACCGCACCCGCGCGCGCTATCTTGAGCTGGCCGCACAGGACAGCTCAATTTGTACCATTGATGCGACGCAGTCCCTGGACGACGTCACGCGCGACATTCAACACACCATTACGCAGTGGGTGCAGGAGCAGCAGGCATGAAATGGTATCCATGGTTGCGCCCACACTTTGAACAGCTGATCGGCAGCTATCAGGCGGGTCGGGGGCATCATGCGTTACTGATTCAGGCATTGCCAGGGATGGGTGATGATGCGCTGATTTATGCCATCACCCGTTTTCTGATGTGTCAGCAGCCGGAAGGGCACAAGAGCTGTGGTAAATGCCGTGGCTGCCAGCTCATGCAGGCAGGCACGCATCCTGACTACTACACCCTTGAGCCTGAGAAGGGCAAAAGCGCGCTCGGTATTGATGCCGTGCGTGAAGTCAGTGAAAAATTGTATGAGCACGCGCGACTGGGCGGCGCTAAAGTGGTCTGGCTTAAAGACGCCACCTTGCTTACCGAGGCGGCGGCTAACGCCCTGCTTAAAACCCTGGAAGAGCCGCCGGTTAAAACGTGGTTTTTCCTCTCATGCCGTGACCCGGGACGATTACTGGCGACGTTGCGCAGCCGTTGTCGTCTTCATCACCTGGCGGTACCTCAGGAATCGTGGGCGCTGAGCTGGCTTGAACGAGAGGTGACAACGTCACCAGAGGGCGCGCTGTCCGCCTTGCGCCTGAGCAGCGGCGCGCCCGCGGCGGCGCTGGCACTACTGCAGCCTGACGTCTGGTCAGAGCGAGAAACGCTCTGCCGGGCCCTGGATGCCTCACTGAACAGTCAGGACTGGCTAAGTTTACTGCCTGCGCTTAACAGCGATCGGGCCGTTGAGCGTCTGCACTGGCTGGCCTCCTTGCTGTTGGATGCGCTCAAAATCCAGCAGGGGGCTACGCTTCTGACCAACCCGGACGCGTTGCCGCTGGTGAATACACTGGCGAACCGCCTCTCAGTGAAGATTCTTCACGCGATGCTCCATGACATCTGCCAGAGCCGTGAACAGCTTTTAACCGTGACGGGTCTTAATCGCGAGCTTTTACTGACCGACCAGTTACTGCGTATCGAACATTACCTGCAACCGGGCGTCACACCGCCTGTTTCCCATCTCTGAGAGAGACATTATGTTTTTAGTCGACTCACACTGCCATCTTGATGGCCTGGATTATCAGTCCCTGCATAAAAACGTGGATGACGTGCTGGCAAAAGCCGCTGCCCGCGATGTGAAATTCTGTCTTGCGGTGGCGACGACGCTGCCGGGCTACCGCTCCATGCGTGAGCTGGTGGGCGTTCGCGATAACGTAGTGTTCTCCTGCGGCGTGCATCCGTTGAATCAGGACGAGGCGTACGACGTTGAGGATCTGCGCCGACTGGCAGCCGAAGAGGGCGTGGTGGCGATGGGCGAGACCGGGCTGGACTATTTTTACACGCCGGAAACCAAACCGCGCCAGCAGGAGTCCTTCCGCAACCATATTCGCATTGGTCGGGAACTGAACAAGCCGGTGATCGTCCACACCCGCGATGCGCGCGCGGATACCCTGGCTATCCTCCGGGAAGAAAAGGTGACGGATTGCGGTGGCGTACTACACTGTTTCACAGAAGACAGAGAAACGGCGGGGAAGCTGCTTGATTTGGGGTTTTATATCTCGTTTTCGGGGATCGTGACGTTCCGTAACGCTGAGCAGTTGCGTGATGCTGCACGTTATGTTCCGCTCGATCGTATTCTGGTGGAGACGGATTCTCCGTACCTGGCACCGGTACCGCATCGCGGTAAAGAGAACCAGCCCGCTATGACGAGAGATGTGGCTGAGTACATGGCCGTACTGAAGGGCGTCAGCATCGATGAGCTGGCCCGCGTGACGACGGAAAACTTCTCCACGCTGTTCCATATCGACCCCGCCCGCCTGCAATCTGTCTGATACACCTGTTTTTTTTAGGCTCGTAATTAATAAGTAAAGCGAGTAAAGTTCACCGCCTCATTTGGGGCGGTGAGTGTGTATTTAGACACATCCGGACATGCTTTTTGTAAATAACTGAAAGTTTTTCGACCGCCTTAAGCTGAAACGTGATAGCCGTCAAACAAACTCAGAGGGAATTATTTTACTCTGTGTAATAAATAAAGGGCGCTTAGATGTCCTGTCCACGGCACGGTACTCCCCCCGGGCCAATGCGTGAAAGCGTAAAAAAAGCACAAATACTCAGGAGCACTCTCAATTATGTTTAAGAATGCATTTGCTAACCTGCAAAAGGTCGGTAAATCGCTGATGCTGCCAGTATCCGTACTGCCTATCGCAGGTATCCTGCTGGGTGTCGGTTCTGCTAACTTCAGCTGGCTGCCAGCCGTAGTGTCCCACGTGATGGCCGAAGCAGGCGGTTCTGTCTTTGCTAACATGCCACTGATCTTCGCGATCG
Organism: Enterobacter sp. 940_PEND; assembly: GCF_001059415.1. Lineage (NCBI taxonomy): Bacteria > Pseudomonadati > Pseudomonadota > Gammaproteobacteria > Enterobacterales > Enterobacteriaceae > Enterobacter > Enterobacter sp. 940_PEND. Next base: position 10,118 of record NZ_JUMS01000064.1, on the reverse strand, counting down.
GTGTGGCTCTGGGCTTCACCAATAACGACGGCGTTTCTGCGCTGGCTGCAGTGGTTGCCTACGGCATCATGGTGAAAACCATGGCTGTGGTTGCGCCGCTGGTTCTGCATTTACCGGCAGAAGAGATCGCCGCGAAACACCTGGCGGACACCGGTGTTCTGGGCGGTATCATCTCCGGTGCGATTGCAGCGTATATGTTTAACCGCTTCTATCGCATCAAGCTGCCTGAGTATCTGGGCTTCTTCGCGGGCAAGCGTTTCGTTCCGATCATCTCTGGTCTGGCAGCGATTTTCACTGGCGTGATCCTGTCCTTCATCTGGCCACCAATCGGCTCTGCTATCCAGACCTTCTCTCAGTGGGCTGCTTACCAGAACCCGGTTGTGGCGTTTGGTATCTACGGCTTCATCGAGCGTTGCCTGGTGCCATTCGGTCTGCACCACATCTGGAACGTTCCATTCCAGATGCAGATTGGTGAATTCACCAACGCAGCAGGCCAGGTATTCCACGGCGATATCCCACGTTATATGGCGGGCGACCCAACTGCAGGTAAACTGTCTGGTGGCTTCCTGTTCAAAATGTACGGTCTGCCAGCCGCGGCGATTGCTATCTGGCACTCTGCTAAGCCAGAGAACCGTGCAAAAGTGGGCGGTATCATGATCTCCGCAGCGCTGACCTCGTTCCTGACCGGTATCACCGAGCCGATCGAGTTCTCCTTCATGTTCGTTGCGCCGATCCTGTACGTTATCCACGCGATTCTGGCGGGCCTGGCGTTCCCAATCTGTATCCTGCTGGGTATGCGTGACGGTACGTCCTTCTCTCACGGTCTGATCGACTTCATCGTTCTGTCCGGTAACAGCAGCAAACTGTGGCTGTTCCCAATCGTGGGTGCGTGCTATGCCGTTGTTTACTACACTATCTTCCGCGTGCTGATTAAAGCACTAGACCTGAAAACTCCGGGTCGTGAAGATGCGACAGAAGACAGCAAAGCTGGCGCTACCAGCGAAATGGCTCCGGCACTGGTCGCAGCGTTCGGCGGTAAAGAGAACATCACTAACCTGGACGCGTGCATCACTCGTCTGCGTGTGAGCGTTGCCGACGTCGCGAAAGTAGACCAGCCGGGTCTGAAAAAACTGGGCGCAGCGGGCGTAGTTGTTGCAGGTTCTGGTGTACAGGCAATCTTCGGTACCAAATCCGATAACCTGAAAACCGAAATGGATGAGTACATCCGCAGCAACTAAGTTGTGACCTGGGGAGACTAAGGCAGCCGAATGGCTGCCTTTTTTATTTGTGTCTTAAAAAACGCCACTGAGACGCGAGAGCGGTCACTCTTCAGTCAGCTGATGAACATTCAGGAAAGAAATCGAGGGAGGAGGTTGAAAGGACAGGAGAAACTCGCTCATACTCTTGGATTGTGTCACACACCGATTCCGGGAGTGTGTTTACAGCGGACGCATTGCGCCAGATTAAACAAAAAAGGAAAAGGTCATGGCTGAAGAAACGATTTTCAGTAAAATTATCCGCCGCGAAATTCCGTCAGATATCGTCTATCAGGATGAACTGGTGACGGCTTTCCGGGACATTTCCCCTCAGGCTCCGACGCACATCCTTATCATTCCCAATATTCTGATTCCGACTGTAAACGACGTAAAAACCGAGCATGAAGTGGCGTTAGGTCGTATGCTGACGGTGGCTGCCAAAATCGCTGAACAGGAAGGGATTGCAGAAGACGGTTACCGTCTGATCATGAACTGCAACCGCCATGGTGGCCAGGAAGTTTATCATATTCACATGCATCTGCTGGGTGGACGTCCTCTGGGGCCGATGCTGGCACATAAAGGTCTTTGACATGCTGAAAGGGCGTATTGCAGCGCTGGTAATGGCGATGATGATTGTGGGGTGCAGCTCGCGTCCGGCGATCCCCGTGAATGATGAACAGACGCTGGTCATGGAATCTTCCGTGCTTGCCGCGGGCATCACGGCGCAACAGCCCGCGTTGACTATCAGTGAAATCAACTCATCTGCCTCCTCTACGCTCTTTAATGAAAGACATGAACCAGTGACGGTCCACTACCGTTTTTTCTGGTATGACGTAAGAGGTCTTGAAATGCATCCGCTGGAGGCGCCGCGCAGCGTCACCATTCCGGCCAGGTCGTCGGTAACGCTCTATGGCAGCGCCAACTATCTGGGTGCGCATAAGGTGAGACTTTATCTTTATCTCTGAGGGGTGAACCTTGATTAAAAATTTGAGCCGCTATGCGCTCGTGACAGCTTTCGCTCTGTTTCTCGCAGGGTGTGTGACCCGAACTGAACAGCCTGCGCCTGTGGAAGAGGCTAAACCGGGTACTGAACAGCCGACGCCGCCAACGCAGCAGCAGCCAACCGTGCCGTCTGTACCGTCTATTCCGGCGCAGCCAGGCCCGATTGAACATCCGGACCAGACGTCACAGCCCACGCCGCGCGTGCGCCATTACGACTGGAACGGGGCAATGCAGCCGATGGTAGGCAAAATGCTGCAGGCGCAGGGCGTGACGGCGGGCAGCGTGTTGCTGGTCGACAGCGTCAACAACCGTACCAACGGTTCGCTGAACGCGGGTGAAGCCACGGAAACCCTGCGCAATGCTTTGGCTAACAACGGCAAGTTTACGCTGGTCTCGGCTCAGCAGCTCGCCGTCGCCAAACAGCAGCTGGGCCTGTCGCCGCAGGATAGCCTCGGCACCCGCAGCAAGGCGATCGGCATTGCCCGTAACGTTGGTGCACAGTATGTGCTGTACTCTAACGCCACCGGTAACGTGAACACCCCAGCCCTGCAGATGCAGCTGATGCTGGTTCAGACAGGCGAAATTATCTGGTCAGGTAAAGGTGCGGTTACGCAACAATGACAGCACGCGTGAAGAGATTCTGACGCGCTATTTTCCTCAGTACCGCCTTATCGCGCCGCAGGCCCATTCCGGGCTTGGCGGCGCGAGTTGCATTATAGAGCAGGGCGAACGACGTCTGGTCTTGCGGCAAAATCACGACCCCTCTGCTCCTGCCTCTCATTTTCGTCGTCAGTTTCGTGCCCTGAGACGTCTTCCGGCGGATCTCGTACCTGCCCCTCGTTTTTTCAGACAGGGCTGGATGGCCGTGGACTATCTGGAAGGTGAAGTTAAAAGCGCGCTGCCGGACACGCCGGAGCTTGCGGCGATACTGTATCATCTGCACCGGCAGCCACGCCTGGGGTGGCGAACGACGTTATTCCCTCTACTGGAACAATACTGGCAGCAAGCCCTGCCAGACAGACGTACTCCAGTGTGGCTGGCACGTCTTAAGCGGCTGCGTAAAACGGGCGAGCCGCAGCCGATTCGGCTCGCGCCGTTGCATATGGATGTTCATGCCGGGAATATTGTTCATACCCCAGCGGGCATCAGGCTGATCGACTGGGAGTATGCCGGAGATGGCGATGTGGCGCTGGAGCTGGCGGCAGTCTGGACAGAGAGTGAAGCCGCGCGGCAGATGCTCATCAGGGGCTACGCCCGGATGGCACATATTGACCCCGACGCGCTGAGGCGTCAGGTCAAACGCTGGCGGCCCTGGGTCGTCATGTTAATGGCTGGCTGGTTTGAAATGCGCTATCGGCAGTCCAGAGACAAACAATTTATTGCGCTGGCAGACGATGCCTGGCGTCAGTTACAAACTAAAGGATAAGAGAGGTGGATGTGGGTCCAGTCATGTTGGATGTAGAAGGGTTTGAGCTGGATGCGGAGGAGCGTGAAATTCTGGCGCATCCGCTGGTGGGTGGACTGATCCTGTTTACCCGCAACTATCACGATCCGGCGCAGCTGCGTGAGCTGGTGCGTCAGATCCGCGCCGCATCGCGCAATCATCTGGTGGTGGCCGTCGATCAGGAAGGCGGGCGCGTGCAGCGTTTTCGCGACGGTTTTACCCGTCTCCCGGCAGCCCAGTCATTTGCCGCGCTGCTCGGCACAGAAGAGGGGGGAAAACTGGCGCAGGAGGCCGGCTGGCTGATGGCCAGCGAAATGATTGCCATGGATATCGACATCAGCTTTGCCCCGGTGCTGGATGTAGGGCATATCAGCGCTGCCATTGGCGAGCGCTCATACCATGAAGACCCGCGTATTGCGCTGGCAATGGCGACCCGGTTCATCGACGGCATGCACGATGCCGGGATGAAAACCACCGGGAAACACTTCCCGGGTCACGGGGCGGTGACGGCGGATTCTCACAAAGAGACCCCGCGCGATCCGCGCCCGGAAGCGGAGATTCGCGCCAAAGATATGTCGGTTTTCCAGTCGCTTATCACCGATAACAAGCTGGATGCCATTATGCCCGCGCACGTGATTTACAGCGACGTCGACCCGCGTCCTGCCAGCGGTTCTCCGCACTGGCTGAAAACCGTTCTGCGCCAGGAACTGGGCTTCAACGGCGTGATTTTCTCTGACGATTTGTCGATGGAAGGGGCCGCGATCATGGGCAGCTACGCTGAACGCGGTCAGGCATCTCTGGATGCAGGTTGCGATATGATCCTGGTCTGCAATAATCGTAAAGGTGCCGTTAGCGTGCTGGATAACCTGTCGCCGATCAATGCAGAGCGTGTTACACAATTGTATCATAAAGGTTCATTTAGCCGTCAGGAGCTGATGGATTCGGCGCGCTGGAAGACGGTCAACGCCCGGCTTGAAGACCTGAATGAGCGCTGGCAGGCACATAAAGCCAGCCTGTAAACCCTCCCGGAAGGCGTAGCGTGGTGAGAAAACGATGATCATCTATTTACACGGTTTTGACTCAAACAGTCCTGGTAATCATGAGAAGGTGCTGCAGCTGCAGTTTATCGATCCGGATGTACGGTTGATCAGCTACAGCACGCGCCATCCGAAGCATGATATGCAGCATCTGCTCAAAGAGGTGGACAAGATGCTGCAGCTCAACGTCGACGATCGCCCGTTGATTTGCGGCGTGGGGCTGGGCGGCTACTGGGCGGAGCGGATTGGCTTCCTGTGCGACATTCGCCAGGTGGTGTTCAATCCTAATCTGTTCCCGAACGAGAACATGGAAGGCAAAATTGACCGCCCGGAAGAGTATGTCGATATTGCGACCAAGTGCGTGAGCAACTTCCGTGAGAAAAACCGCGACCGCTGCCTGGTGATCCTTTCGCGTAATGATGAAGCGCTCAACAGCCATCGTGCAGCAGAGCTCCTGCATCATTACTATGAGATCGTCTGGGACGAAGAACAGACCCACAAGTTCAAAAACATCTCTCCGCATCTGCAGCGTATCAAAGCGTTTAAAACGCTGGGTTAATCAATTACCCGCATGCATCAAAGCCCGGCCGCGAAAGCGTACCGGGCTTTCTTTTTGACCAGAATTGCCTACTTTTAAGCCATCAAAACTTGATGCATATCAATTTTGGTATGACCAATGCGCCTGACGTGGTATTCTCAATGCACCTGAATGGTTTCAGTGCTGTAACCTGTTGTTAATTAAGGGTTATTTTTATAACTTTTAATTAACAATTGGTTAATAATTTGAGGGGGTCACGTTGACTACGCCATTGAAAAAGATAGTGATTGTAGGCGGTGGTGCTGGCGGGCTGGAGCTGGCTACACAGCTGGGCAAGAAGCTGGGTCGCGGTAAAAAAGCCAAAATTACGCTGGTGGATCGTAACCACAGCCACCTGTGGAAACCGCTGCTGCACGAAGTGGCGACCGGTTCTCTGGATGAGGGCGTGGACGCGCTCAGCTATCTGGCGCACGCGCGCAACCATCATTTCCAGTTCCAGCTGGGCTCGGTGGTGGACATCAACCGTGAAAGCAAAACCATCACCCTGGCAGAGTTGCGCGATGATAAAGGGGATCTGCTGGTTCCCGAGCGTAAACTGGCGTACGACACGCTGGTCATGGCGCTGGGCAGTACCTCCAACGACTTCAACACGCCGGGGGTGAAAGAGCACTGTATCTTCCTCGATAACCCGCACCAGGCGCGTCGTTTCCATCAGGAAATGCTGAACCTGTTCCTGAAGTACACCAGCAATATGGGTGCGAACGGTAAGGTGAATATCGCTATTGTCGGCGGCGGCGCGACGGGCGTTGAGCTGTCAGCGGAGCTGCACAATGCGGTGAAACAGCTGCACAGCTACGGTTATAAAGGGTTAACTAACGAAGCGCTGAACGTCACGCTGGTTGAAGCCGGTGAACGCATCCTGCCTGCGCTGCCTCCGCGTATTTCCGGTGCGGCGCACAATGAGCTCACCAAATTGGACGTGCGGGTGCTGACGCAGACCATGGTGACCAGCGCCGACGAAGGCGGCCTGCATACCAAAGACGGCGAGTATATCAAAGCGGATCTGATGGTCTGGGCGGCAGGTATCAAAGCGCCTGACTTTATGAAAGAGATCGGCGGTCTGGAAACCAACCGCATTAACCAGCTGGTAACCGAGCCAACGCTGCAAACCACGCGTGACCCTGAAATCTTTGCCATCGGTGACTGTGCCTCCTGTGCGCGTCCTGAAGGTGGATTCGTGCCGCCGCGCGCGCAGGCCGCTCACCAGATGGCAAGCCTGGTGCTGCACAACATTCTGGCGCAGTACAAAGGCAAGCCAATGAAAGCCTATGTCTACAAAGACCACGGTTCACTGGTGTCGCTGTCAAACTTCTCTACCGTCGGCAGCCTGATGGGCAACCTGATGCGCGGCTCAATGATGGTAGAAGGGCGCATTGCCCGCTTCGTGTATATCTCCCTGTACCGCATGCACCAGATTGCGCTGCACGGCTACTTCAAAACCGGGCTGATGATGCTGGTGGGCAGAATCAACCGCGTGATCCGTCCGCGTCTGAAGCTGCACTAATCTTTCACTCCCTCCGGGCCCTCCGGAGGGAGTTTTTAGCATTTCATGCTGTAGATCACAGTTTGACTGCTTAAGAGTTCTCCTAAATACAATATATCTCCTCTCAACGCTCCTTTTTTGATCCTTTATCTTATTGGCGAAGCCGTGCCTCCATTGCAAAATTGTTACCAATAGCAACAAAGGAGGAAGTCCCGTGAATAAATCAATGTTGGCGGGTATAGGGATTGGCGTCGCGGCTGCGTTAGGTGTGGCTGCCGTTGCCAGTCTCAACGTATTAGATCGCGGCCCGCAGTATGCACAGGTGGTTTCTGCTACACCGATTAAAGAAACCGTAAAAACCCCTCGTCAGGAGTGCCGCAACGTTTCCGTGACGCACCGTCGTCCGGTGCAGGATGAAAACCGCATTGCCGGTTCTGTTCTGGGTGCGGTAGCGGGTGGCGTAATTGGTCACCAGTTTGGCGGCGGCCGGGGTAAAGACGTAGCGACCGTGGTCGGCGCGCTGGGTGGCGGCTATGCCGGTAACCAGGTGCAGGGCGCGATGCAGGATAATGATACCTACACCACGACTCAGCAACGCTGCAAAACCGTCTATGATAAGTCGGAAAAAATGCTGGGCTATGACGTGACGTACAAAATTGGCGATCAACAGGGAAAAATCCGCATGGATAAAGACCCGGGCACGCAAATTCCACTGGATGGAAACGGCCAGCTGGTTCTGAATAACAAAGTGTAAAAAAGATGTTCTCTGAATTTAGCTCCTCATGCGCTCAGGCTGAGGAGCTTTTTTTTGCTTTAGATTTTGAGTAGCTCAGGCCACAGCCGCAGCGTGGTTTCGCTAATATTCTGAAGTTTTTCCAGCGTGGCCCCTTCACGGGCGCTGATCGACATCCCCTGCAAAATACAGCTCAGATATTGTGCCAGCAGCTGAGGGTTGCATTGCGCGGGGAGTTCACCGCGCTGCTGGCGCTGAGCCAGAAAGGCGCTGAGGGTCTCCTCCTGCATCGCATGCCGCGATTTCACCGTATTGGCAATCTCTTTGGAGGACGCCGCAAGGGTGGCAGAAGTGTTAATCATAAAGCAGCCCGCAGGCGTCTCTTTACTGGTAAAGCAGGTCGCGACGGCGGTGAAATAGTCGCGAAGCGCCTGTTCAACGCTTTTCTCTTCGCAGAACAGCTGGGCTTCGTGTTTCGCCGCAAAACGCGAAATGTATCTGTCCAGCACCGCCCTGAACAGTCCCTCTTTATTGGTAAATTCGGCATACAGCGTCGGCGCTTTGGCTCCGGTGGCTTCTACCAGATCGGAAAGCGAGGTTGCTTCATACCCATGTTGCCAGAAGAGAGTCATGGCCTTATCAAGCGCTGCATCCCTGTCAAACACTTTTGGTCGGCCACGGCTTTTCTTCGCACAACTCGTGACATCGGTTGTCATTTGCCGTTGGTCCTCTGTTGGTTTGGTGAATGACCATTATAAAAATAAACGCAACCCACCACCAGTGCAGAATGCTTAAAAATAAATTAATCATATATGTATGAAAAATAACAATTTTAAAATTAAGTTAATGGTCGTTATAAAATTATGTTGACGCGTGACCTGGATCACGTTTATGATTTACATATCGATCGTTAACTAAATGATTAACGACCTCCAAATTCATCTGCTAAAGGTAAACATCATGAAAAACGTAAAAACCCTCATCGCTGCTGCTGTTCTGAGTTCACTCTCTTTCGCAAGCTTTGCTGCTGTACAAGTGCAATCCACCCCTGCTGGCCAGCATAAAGTCGGGACAATCTCAGCGTCTGCCGGTACTAACCTGGGTTCACTGGAAGATCAGCTGGCACAAAAAGCGCAAGAGATGGGTGCTAAATCTTACCGCATCACCTCTGTGACCGGTCCTAACACCCTGCACGGCACTGCAGTCATCTACAAATAAGCCGGGCATAAACCCTCATTTATGCCATTGCAATAAAAAACGCCCTGCTCAGCAGGGCGTTTTTTTATTTCTGATTTACATCGACTGCTGGACGACGTCGTGATGCCGGGTGACATCGGTCGGCATGCCTGACCGGGCTTCCATCGCGCGCTCCATCACCACGCTGTTGGTATTCGCATTCGTTTTGAAGCTTACCATCGCGGCATTCAGGTTAATGGGCAGCGTCTGCGGATCGTCGCCAATATTTTTCGATAACGGCTGATGAATCTCAACCAGCCGCACGCCGCCGGGCTCCTCTGAAACCTTAATCGGCGTATTGATAATATTCACTTTGGTTCCAGGCGTAACGACGTTAAACAGCGTTTTGATATCGTCATCGCGCAGACGAATACAGCCGGAGCTGACGCGCATGCCGATGCCAAAGTCTGCATTCGTTCCGTGCAGCAGGTAGACGCCGCCGTATGCCGCGAGGCGTATCGCGTGATGCCCCATCGGGTTATCCGGACCAGCCGGCACCACGGCAGGAAGATCGATCCCCTGGGCCTTATAGCGGGCACGAATGTTGGCCGTCGGGGTCCAGGTTGGATTCGCGCGTTTATCCGAGACGGTGGTGACCATCGTCGGCGTCAGGGTGTCGCCGCCCAGCTGACCAATACCGATAGGGTAGACGGTGACTTCATTTTTACCCGGCGGATAATAGTACAGACGCAGCTCGGCCAGGTTTATCACGATCCCCTCGCGCGGGGCGTCCGGCAGGATAGTCTGTAACGGGATGGTCAGTACGCTGCCCGCGCGCGGGACGTACGGATCGACGCCGGGGTTCGCCTGCAGCAGGGCCAGAAAACCGACGTTATATTTTTTGGCAATCGCTTCCAGCGAACCACCATTGTTTTCAACCACATGAAAGCGGTTTTCGCCCACGACATTGCTGCCGGGAGGGGGAAGGGGCCAGGTGTTTGCCCGAGCGGGAAGCGCAACCGCGACGGTGGCTGCCAGCGCAAACAGGGTTATCCAGCGAGTAAAACGCGAAAAGGTCATCATCACCATAATCCATGCAAATGATAAGGTTATTGTTTTATAAAGCGTTAATGATAATTATGGCGAATGGGTGTGTCGGGAAGATCGGGTGAAGTGCAAAGAGTTTGTAAATTGTCCCCCGTAGCGCTGGGCTAACAGGGGAAGGGATCCCCATAAAATAATGCCTGCACGGACGACCCCCTCTCCCTTGAGGGAGAGGGCTGGGGTGTGGGGGAACATACGACTCTGGTGGTCATTCCGTTCACTTTATGTTCCTTAGTACTCTGTAACGACATGACCTGTGAACGTGCCAGGGTGGCTCAGTCGCCA